>JANPOJ010000191.1:0-22651 GCA_031427935.1 Ilumatobacteraceae bacterium
CCGGCGAAATCGGTGACGTCGTCGTGCAGCAAGCCGCGAAGGCACTGGACACCTTCGTCGAGCTGGTCGAGGCGAACCTTGACTCCGGGATAGTCGATGCCGTACGCGTCGTACTCGACCTTCGCCCATCCGGCGCCGATCCCCATCTCGGCGCGCCCGCCCGAGAGCAGGTCGATGGCAGTGATCGCCTTGGCCAGCACAGCGGGATGCCGATAGCCGACCGAGTAGACCAGCGACCCACAGCGAACCTTCGATGTCGAACAAGCCAGCGCGGCGTGCATGCTGACCGCCTCGAGGCAGGCTGCGTCGTCGGGCTTGCCGGTCGCGCCGTAGAAGTGGTCCCACACCGAGATCCAACCGAACCCGAGGTCCTCGACGCGCCGCCACACGGTGCGGAGCTCATCGGGCGTGGTGTGCTGCAGGCCGACGTGAACACCGAACAAGGTCATGCGCCGAACGTAGCCGAGTGCGCAGCAGCGACCGAGATTGGCCCAACCTGCGGTTGGGGCCAAAGCGCGTGCTAGAGAAGGACCCATGGCAGGTCCACTTTCCGGTTATCGCATCATCGAGTTGGCAGGAATCGGCCCAGGCCCATTTGCGGCGATGATGCTGGCCGACATGGGCGCGGAAGTCGTGCGTGTCGAACGCGCAAACGCGGTTCGCGCTCCCGCGCCTGACACGCCTCACTTCGACGTGTTGCTACGCGGCCGCCGCAACGTCGCCATCGATCTCAAGCGTCCCGATGGCGTCGCCACCTTGCTCGATCTGGTGGCGTCGGCCGACGGGTTGATCGAGGGCTTCCGCCCTCATGTGATGGAACGTCTCGGCATCGGGCCCGAGGTCTGTCTCGAACGCAACCCTCGTCTCGTGTTCGGACGGATGACCGGCTGGGGGCAGTCAGGATTGCTCGCCGAGGCGGCCGGTCACGACATCAACTACATCTCGCTGGCCGGCGCACTTGCCCACTTCGGCCGCCAGGGCCAGGCACCGGTGCCACCCCTCAACATGGTCGGTGACTTCGGGGGCGGCGGAATGTTGCTGGCGTTCGGCGTCGTGTGCGCATTGCTGGAAGCCCAACGCAGCGGGCGCGGGCAGGTGGTTGACGCAGCGATGGTCGACGGTGCTGCGGTGTTGATGAGCATGTTCTGGTCGTTCCGCAGCATCGGGCTGTTCGACGAGTCGCATCGTGGCACCAATCTGCTCGACACCGGCGCCCATTTCTACGATGTCTACGAGTGCTCTGACGGCCAGTACGTGTCGATCGGTTCGATCGAGCCGCAGTTCTATGCCGAGCTCATGCGCCTGACCGGCCTTGACAGCGACCCGGAGTTCGCCCGGCAGATGGACAAGTCGGCCTGGCCACACCTCAAGCAACGCCTCACCGAGGTGTTCGCGACCAAGACCCGCGACGAGTGGAGTGAGTTGATGGAGGCCACCGATGTCTGCTTCGCTCCCGTGCTGACGATGACCGAGGCAGCACAACATCCGCACAACGTCGAGCGCGGCACGTTTGTCGACGTCGCCGGGACCGTTCAGCCGGCACCGGCACCGCGGTTCTCGCGGACGACGGCCGAGATCACGATGGCACCTGCCCATCCTGGCCAGCACTCGGCAGAGATACTGCGCGACTGGGGCTTCGACGCCGCCAGAATTGACGCATTGCTCGCCAGTGGCGCCGTCGTCGCCTCGTGATCTGCGCGGCGCCGCTTCTACGAAGGGATTCTTGATGGGAACGTTGGTCTGCTTTCACGCACACCCCGATGACGAATCGATCAGCACCGGCGGATCGCTGGCACGGGCCAGTGCCGAGGGGCACCGCGTGGTGGTGGTGATCGCCACGAACGGCGACTATGGCGAGGTGCCCGAAGATCTCGGCGAGGGCGAATCGCTGGTCGATCGGAGGCGGGTCGAGACGGCTCGCTCGGCCGCGGCGCTCGGAGTGCATCGCGTCGAATGGCTCGGCTACAAAGACAGCGGGATGACCGGTTGGGAGCAGAACCAGGACCCGATGTCGTTCCTCCAGGCACCCGTCGATGATGCTGCGGAGCGCTTGGCCGCGATCTTGCGCGACGAGAGCGCCGACGTGGTCACGGTCTACGACTGGCACGGCAACTACGGCCATCCGGACCACATCAAGGTCCACACCGTGGGCCATCGTGCCGCCGAACTCGCCGGTATCGAGAAAGTCTTCGAGGCCACGATGAACCGTGACCACATCGTCCGCATGATGGAGGCGGCCCGGCTGGCTGGCGCACCGATCAGCGAGGAAGACGACTTCGACCCGAATGCGGGTGCGGATGACGGCAATCCGATGGGGATGCCCGAGACCGAGATCACTCACGCCGTCGACGTCACCGGATACCTCGACGCCAAGCGAGAGTCGCTGCGCGCTCACCGCAGCCAGATCACCGACACCAGCTTCTTCCTGCAAATGCCCGACGAGACGTTCTCGCACGCGTTCGGTACCGAGTGGTTCATCGAGAAGGGGGCGCAGCCCGGGCTACGGCCAGGGTGGTTGTTCGAATGACCCGCTTGTACCTGGTTCGTCACGGCCGCGCCGCTGCCGGCTGGGACACCGACCCGGACCCTGGGCTCGACGAGATCGGGCAGCGGCAGGCGGTTGCGGCCACTACTCGGCTTGCGCCGTTCGGCCCGCTCCCCATCCTGACCAGCCCATTGCGGCGTTGTCAGGAGACCGCAATGCCGTTGGCCGCCACCTGGAGTGTCGAGCCGTTGATCGAGCCGGCAGTCGCCGAGATCCCGTCGCCGCAAGGGGTCGCAATGGCGGATCGCATCGACTGGCTGCGTGTCGCCATGAGTGGCACCTGGGCCGACCTCGGAACTCGGTACGTTGCCTATCGTGACCAGGTCGGGAAGGTGCTTGCCGCCGTCCCGGCCGACACGGTCGTGTTCAGCCATTTCATCGCGATCAATGCCGCGATCGGCGCCGCCACTGGCGATGATCGGCTGGTCGTGCGCAGCCTCGACAACTGTTCGGTGACCGTCATGGACGTCGTCGACGGTGCATTACAGCTTGTTGAAAGTGGGCACGAGGCAGACACCTTGATCAGGTAATCGCCACGAAGCGTGCCAGACTTCCCACTGTGAAGTCGCTACGTCTCGTTCCCCTGTTCCTGGTTGCACTGACGATTGTCGCGTGCAGCAACGACGACCCGGCGTCGACCGACTCGGGCTCGACATCCTCGTCGGTCTCGGGGGCAAGTTCGTCGTCGGCACCGTTGTCGACCACCAGCACCACCACTCCCGTCACGACGGCTGCGTCGACCTCGACCTCGACCTCGACGTCGACGTCGACATCGACCACATCCACTTCGACGTCGACCACCGTTGCACCCGGTGCCGAACTGGTGCTGCGACCCAACGGCCTCGGCGACGCCGCATTCGGCGCCGACCCCGACGGTGTCATCGCCTATGTCACCTCGATCATCGGGGCATTGACCGTCGATACCGGCTGGGTCGACCCGTTGTCGGTTGGTGCCTGCCCCGGCACCGAGATGCGCCAGGTGTCGTGGGGGCGATCTCACCCTGCAGTTCAGCGACCAGAGCGGCGTCACCTCCGGTCGTCGGCACTTCTTCTCGTACGTCTACGGGCCGACGTTCGGCCCGGCGATCGCCCCGGCAGGCCTCAAGACCGATGCCGGGATCGGGGTCGGCTCGACCGTCACCGAGTTGACCGGCACCTATCCCGCCGCGGTCATCAACCCCGGCGACGACTTCGGTGGCCCGAACTTCTTCATCAGCGAGGGCCTCGCCGGATTTCTCACCGGTGTGAACCCGACCGATACGGTGAACTCAGTACTCGGCGGTCAGGGTTGCGGCGAGTAGTGGTGGCGAGTGGTTGACGACAGCATGGAGGCGAATCTGACATGAAGCGAATGTTGCCCGTGACCGAACTGGCGCGCGACGAGCGGTTCTCGCGCATGGCCATCGAAGATGCGGTGTTCGACCCCAGGAACCTGGCGCCCAGCGCACAACGCAACACGTTGGCGCCGACGTACGAGAACGCGACCGACAACGCCCGCGGGCTGATGCACGGGATCTTCGTCGGCGAGATCCAGGCGCTCGAAGGTGCCGGACGCACGTGCTTCGACTTCGACACCGGTGACGGGCGCGATCACGCGCCGTTCGGCCTGAAGCTCGACATGGCCCGGCAGTGCTGGGACGAGGCCCGCCACGTCGAGATCAGCATCAAGTTGGGCGAGCACATGGGATCGGAGATCGGCGAGTTCGCGGAACAGACGTTGCTGTACGAGGCGGCGTGCAACGCGGATCCTGTCCTGCGCCTCACCGGCGTCAACCGGGCGCTCGAGGGCCTGGCCATCGACGTGTTCAAGACGATGCGCGACTTCGGCACGGTGCTGTCGGACCCGGTGCTGGAGTTCGCCGAGGACTGGATGTTGGCCGACGAGGTCACCCACGTGAAGATGGGTAGTGACTGGCTCCGGCGCCTTACGGCACAAGACCCGCAGCGCCAGAAAGAGGCGCTCGACTTCCAGAAGGCGGTCGACAAGTTGTTCAGCTTCGGTGGCTTCCGGGGTGAGCGCGAGGAGAATCCCGTGCACCTGGCGCGCAACTTCCGCCAGCTTGCCGGGTTCTCCGATGAAGAGATCACCGATCTGGTCGACATCGCCGCGAGCGCATTTGAAGAGGCGCAGACGCAGCAGGCCTCGCGGGCTGCGTTGGCGACACAGGGCTGATCGATCTGACCGCGACTGCTGCAGCGTTCCGCGACTTCCACGAGAACTTCGCCTGGTTCGTCATCGTCGGCAACGGCCTGGCTGGGGCGTGGGCGCTCGGCGCGAACTGGTTGCCGCAGATGCGCACCCGCGCCCTGTGGTGGTTCATCGCCGTCGCCGAACTGACCGTGTTCGTGCAGGTCACCCTCGGTGTGATCCTGGTCAACAAGTACAAGTTCAGGTTCCCGAAGTTCCACGCGTTCTACGGCTTCGTGGCCATCATCGCCGTCGCGATCATCTACTCGTACCGCGTGCAGATGAAGCACCGTCTCTACTTGTTGTACGGCTTGGGCAGCTTGTTCATCGCCGGCCTCGGTATCCGGGCGATGCTCGTCGGCCAGATTCGCTAGCAGCCGCCGCTAGCCGGCGAGGTTCTCTTCCAGCGCGTCGAGAGCCATCGCCAACTGCGCCGGCATCTTGCCGTCGAACTGTGCGTAGTGCTGGCGGATCTGCGGGATGGCCTGGCTCCAGCCGGCGCTGTCGACAGCCAACAGCGCGTGGAGGTCGTCGTCGCTGATCGACAGGCCGTCCAGATCGAGATCGCTCTCGCCTGGCAGCATGCCGATCGGGGACTCGACCGCCTCGGCCTGACCGGCGACGCGTTCGAACACCCACTTCAGCACTCGGCTGTTCTCGCCGTAGCCGGGCCACAAGAAGCGCCCGTCATCGTCGCGACGGAACCAGTTGACGAAGAAGATCTTGGGCAGGTGCGCGGCGTCGGTGTTCTTGCCGATGGCCAGCCAGTGGGCGAAGTAATCGGCCATGTTGTATCCGCAGAACGGCAGCATCGCCATCGGATCGAAACGCAGGTTGCCGACGGCGCCTTGCTGCGCGGCAGTCGTCTCGCTGGCCATGATCGACCCGAGGAAGACACCGTGCTCCCAATCAAAGGCCTGGGTGACGAGGGGAACGGTCGTGCGCCGGCGGCCACCGAACAAGATCGCGCTGATCGGTACGCCCGCAGGATCCTGCCACTCCGGGGCGATCGAAGGGCACTGCGCGGCAGGCGCCGTGAAGCGGGCGTTGGGGTGAGCGGCGGGGGTGCCGGTCTCGGGTGTCCAGGGCTGACCGCGCCAGTCGGTGGCGTGCGCCGGCTTGTCGTCGCTCATGCCCTCCCACCACACGTCGCCCTCGCTGGTGAGCGCGGTGTTGGTGAAGATGCAGTTGCCCCACATCGTGTCCATTGCGTTGGGATTGGTGTCGTAGCCCGTGCCCGGGGCGACACCGAAGAAGCCGGCCTCAGGGTTGATGGCGTAGAGGCGACCGTCTGCGCCGAACTTCATCCAGCAGATGTCGTCACCGACCGTCTCGGCCTTCCATCCTGGGATGGTCGGCTGCAGCATGGCCAGGTTGGTCTTACCACATGCCGAAGGAAACGCGGCGGCGATGTACTTCGACTCGCCCGCGGGATTGGTCAGCTTCAAGATCAACATGTGCTCGGCCAGCCAGCCGTCGTCACGGGCCATGACCGAGGCGATGCGCAGGGCGAAGCACTTCTTGCCGAGCAGCGCGTTCCCGCCGTAGCCGGAACCGAACGACCAGATCTCGCGGGTCTCGGGGAAGTGGACGATGTACTTGTTGTCGGGGTTGCACGGCCAGGCGCTGTCGGCCTGGCCGGGGGCCAGAGGGGCGCCGACCGAGTGCAGGCACGGCACCCACTGGTCGTCGCCCAGCACGTCGAGCGCAGCTTGGCCCATGCGAGTCATGATGCGCATGCTGACAGCGACGTAGGCGCTGTCGGTGAGTTGCACACCGATGTGTGCGATCGGAGAACCGAGCGGGCCCATGCTGAAGGGCACGACGTACATCGTGCGGCCGCGCATCGCACCGGTGTAGAGGCCGGTCATCTCGGCACGCATCTCCGACGCCTCGCGCCAGTTGTTGGTGGGTCCGGCATCGGCGGCATCGGCCGAGCAGATGAACGTGCGATCCTCGACCCTGGCGACATCGCCGGGGTCGCTGTGCGCCCAGTAGCTGTTCGGCCGCTTTGCATCGTCGAGTTGGGTGAAGGTGCCGCTCTCGACCAGCGCCTGGCAGAGCCCCTCGTATTCCTCCGCCGAACCGTCGCACCAGTGGACGTCATCCGGATGCAGGACGGTGGTCCACTCGTTCACCCAGGCCTTCAGGCGCTCGTTCGAGGTGGCTGCACTCATCGGTTTTCGACTCCTTGGGAACCGTTTCGCCGATCCGTCGGATCGCTACAGCAAGGGTACCTTCAGGCGCCTGGCGTCTTCATATCTGCTTCGGAGCCGAGGCGCAGCTTGGTGGCCCGGCCTGCATCATCGACGTTGAAGACGACTCGCTGCCCTTGGCGAAGCATGCGGAAGATCGAGCCCTCGAGGGCGTCGATCGCCAGATCGAACTCGGCCAAGGTCGTATCGCTGACCACACTGCCGTCACCTGTGGCGGGGTCGTAGCTCTTGATGACGCCTTGCATGACGCCGCAGCCTCAGCCGGCCTTGACGATCTTGCCGCTCTTGATGCAACCCGTGCAGACGTACATCCGCTTCGGGGTGCTGCCGATGAGAGCCTTCACACGCTGGATGTTCGGGTTCCAGCGGCGCTTGGTGCGCCGGTGGGAGTGCGACACGTTCATACCCCAGCTGGGGCCCTTGCCACACACTTCACATACTGCTGCCATGATGGTTTCTTCCTCGGCGAGATCAAACGAGCTTGGAGATGCTACCAGCGAGTTGTAGCCGTCGACACGCTCCACTCGCCCCTAGTCTGTCGGCGTGCCCACATTGGAACGGTTCGGCCCCGAGGCCTTGCGCAGCACGGTGATCACGTTCCGCGACACACTGAAGCTGCACGCTCCGGGCATCAACCGCTTGAACGTATATCCGATCCCGGATGGCGACACGGGTACCAACATGGCTCGCACGCTCGATGCCGTGGTTGCCGAACTCGACCTGGCCGAGCCCGAGCTCGGTCCCACCTGCAACGCCATCAGCCACGGGAGCCTGATGGGGGCGCGTGGGAACAGCGGGGTCATCCTCAGCCAGATCCTGCGCGGGCTGGTGGGCATTCTGAAAGATGCCACCGATCTCTCCGCCACCAAGGTGGCCGAAGCCCTGAGGGCGGCGTCGGCGGCGGCATACCAGGCGGTGCTGAAGCCGATCGAGGGGACGATCCTCACCGTCGTGCGCGAGTCAGCAGATGCAGCGACCACCGCTGCAGCCGACGGTGCCAGCCTGGTGGGCGTGCTGCGCGCAGCTCGCGCCGCGGGCAAGGTCGCACTCGACAACACGCCCGAACTGCTGGCGGTGTTGAAGGACGCCGGAGTCGTCGATGCCGGTGGTGCCGGCTTCTTGCTGCTGCTCGATTCGGCGCTGTTCGTGGTCGATGGCGACCCGCTGCCCGAGCCCGACGAGGGCGACGGCCCCAACATGGAGCAACTCGAACTGGTGTCGCGCCGGCACGCCATGGACGGCGGCGTCGATGTCAGCGAACTGCGCTACGAGGTGATGTACTTCGTCGACCTGGTCGACGATCGCATCCAAAAGTTCAAGGAGTCGTGGGGCGAGATCGGCGACTCGATCGTGGTCGTCGGCGGCGATGGGTTGTGGAACTGCCATGTGCACACCAACGACATCGGTGCGGCGATCGAGTCGGCCCTGAAGCTCGACGGTCGCCCGAGCCAGATTCGGGTCACTGATCTGTTCGAAGAGATGGCCGAGGAGCACGCGGTGCGCGAGGCCGCGATCCACGCCGGGCATCCGCACTACGGCGCCGGCTTCGGCTTGCCGGCGGTCACCTGCGCGGTGGTTGCGGTCGCCAGCGGCGACGGGCTGGCCGAGTTGTTCGGCCAACTCGGCGTGCAGGGCGTCGTGACCGGCGGGCAAACGTTGAACCCGTCGACGGCCGAACTGCTGGCCGCGGTCGAAGCCGTCAACGCAGACCAAGTGGTTGTGCTGCCGAACAACAAGAACATCATCCCCGTCGCCGAGCAACTCGATGCCCTCACGACGAAGTCGGTGCGCGTCGTGCCGACCACCTCGATGCCGGCCGCCCTGGCGGCGCTGGTCGTGTATGACCCCGAGGCCGATGTCGACGTCAACCTCGAGGAGATGACCGAGGGAGCGCAGTCGGTCGCGACCGGCGAGATCACCCAGGCCGTGCGCGACACCAACAGCGACGTCGGGGCCGTCACGACGGGGGACTGGATCGGGCTGGTTCGCGGCGACGGGATCGTTGCCGTCAGTGGATCGCTCGATGGCGCGGCGTGTGCGCTGCTCGACCACCTCATCACGCCTGGCCGCGAGATCGTCACGGTCATCACCGGCAGCGACTCGAACGCAGGCCACACCGATGCACTGTTGGCGTGGATCGTCGAACACCGTCCTGACGTGCAGGTCGAGGTGCACCGCGGCGGCCAACCGCTGTACCCGTACCTCTTCGGCGTTGAATGATCGACCGACTAACGCTGCGTGACCTCGACGCGATCGGCGTCGAGCGGATCAAGGGTGTCGGCGACAAGAAGCTGGCGTCGCTGCACGCGGTCGGCATCGACACCGTGCTCGATCTGCTGACGACGTATCCCCGACGGTGGGTCGATCGCACCAACGAAGCCCGTGTCAGTGACCTCCTCCCGGGACAGGAGGCGCTGGTCCTGGTCAGCGTGCGCAGCGTGACCAAGCGATCGATGCGCAACCGGCGCACCATGGTCAACGTGGTGGTCGGCGATGGCAGTGGTCGGCTGCAGGTGGTGTTCTTCAACCAGCCGTGGCGTGAGAAGCAACTGCGTGAGGGTTTGCAGATCGCCTTGTTCGGCAAGGCGGAGGTCTATCGCGGCGGGTTGCAGATGACGAATCCCGTCGTCGATCTGATCGGCGACCGCACTGGGCGCATCGTGCCGGTCTACCCCCAGAGCGAGAAGGCCGCGTTGATGACGTGGGAGATCGCCGGCTGGGTGGAAGACGCACTACGCAAGTGTTCGCCGCGCGGGATCGGTGACCCGGTCGCCGAGCCGATTCGGCGCCGATACGGGCTGATCGAGCGTGGCGCCGCCTTCCAGTCCATCCACGCCCCCGAGACGATTGCGGAGAAGGAGCAGGCCCGCCGCAGGCTGGCGTTCGACGAGCTGTTCCGGGTGCAGACGATGCTGGTCATGCGCAAACGCATGCTCGAGCGCGAGTCGAAGGCCATTCGCCATACCGTGGGCGGCGAACTGACGTCACGCCTGTACGAGGCCGTGCCATTCGAGCTCACGGCGGCGCAGCGGAAGGCGATCGCCGAGATCGAGCATGATCTCGCCGGCCCTCACCCGATGCACCGACTACTGCAAGGCGACGTCGGGTCGGGCAAGACGCTGGTGGCCGTCAGCGCGATGCTGACCGCCGTGCAGGGTGGGCACCAGGGCGCCCTGATGGCGCCGACCGAGGTGCTCGCCGAGCAGCACGCGGCCACTGTACGGCGGATGCTGGACGGTGTGACGGTGCCCGACCCCGGCAACCTGTTCGGCGACCGGCCTCTGCGCATCGAACTGCTGACCAACCGTGTCACGGGTGGTGACCGGCGCGACGTGTTGGCTGGTCTGGCTGACGGAACGGTCGACATCGCCATCGGTACCCACGCCCTGATCCAGGAGGCCGTGAGCTTCCACAGCCTCGGTGTCGTCGTGGTCGACGAACAGCATCGTTTCGGCGTCGAGCAACGCGCCGCATTGCGCTCGAAGGGCGACGACGACGCCGTGCCAGACGTGTTGGTCATGACCGCCACACCGATTCCCCGAACCGCAGCGATGACGGTGTACGGCGACCTCGACGTCAGCGTGCTCGACGAACTGCCACCAGGCAGGACGCCGATCGTCACGCACTGGGCGGCGGGTCCGCTGATGGAGCAGGCGGCGTGGGCCACCGTCCGCGAGGAGGTGGCCGAAGGTCGCCAGGCGTACGTCGTGTGCCCGCTGATCGACGAGAGCGAGAAGCTGGAGGTGGCCAGCGCCCAGGAGACGTTCGATCGACTCGTCGCCGGCGAGTTGAGCGGCCTCCGCCTCGGTCTACTGCACGGTCGACTCCCATCATCGGAGAAGGAAGCGGTCATGGAGCGCTTCCGCCGCCGCGAGCTCGACGTGCTGGTGGCCACCACGGTGATCGAGGTCGGTGTCGATGTGCCCAACGCGACGGTGATGGTGATCCTCGACGCCGATCGCTTCGGCATCGCCCAACTGCACCAGCTGCGCGGCCGCGTCGGTCGTGGCACACATGCGTCGACCTGTTGGCTGGTGACGAGCGAGCCGGTGCCTGGCGCTCCGCCGGGCAACCCCAGAGTCGAAGCCCTGGTGAGATCGACGGACGGCTTCGAGCTCGCCGAGGTCGACCTCGAGCTGCGTGGCGAGGGCACGATCATGAACACCGCCCAGAAGGGTCGCAACGATCTGAAGCTGGCGTCGTTGCGACGCGATCGCGAACTGGTGTCACTGGCACGCGATGCCGCATTCGAGGTCGTCGACGCCGATCCGCTACTCGACAACCATCCGGTGCTGCTCGACGAGCTGCGCCTGTTGTTCAGCACCGAAGACGAGGCCTTCCTGTTCAAGTCGTGAATAGCGGTCGTTCCCCCTGGTAGGTACAGGTATCAGCGGGCAGTCCGCAGTCAGTCCGCAGTTTCAGAGAGGATGGAGGATCAGCAACGGATGAGCAACCATTGCCGTCGTCTGCCCCTCGCCACGGCGTTTGATAACTGGCGCCCCCATGCGGGGCCGGAGTCGTCAAGCGCCGGGTCAAGAAGCGCCGAGTGCCCGCTCCGGCGCGCCAACGCAAGGGGCTCGGCGATGCGCAGAACACCGAGCGCGATATCGGCAGTTCGGCACACTCTGATTCACAATCGCACACTCCCTGGGGAGTGCGCGAGATCGGCAACTGTGCGCTACTCCCGTTGAGGTTCGTGGACAGCCCAGATCGACCTGTAGTCCGGGTTGACAACGATCTCGCCCGTCGAGCGAACGTGGTACTCGCCGGGCTGCCCACTTCGAACGCATCGGGGTCCGGCGCCAGCGTGAACGGTTCATCTCCGCCTCTCTCGATAGTGACGAGTGGATCGACTGACGTGACGACGCCCGCGAACTCTGCGACATGCCCCACAGAGTCATCGGGCTTGAGATAGGTGACGCGTACGAGCAACGTCGCCCCAATCATCCGGTCGAGGGCATGGAGCGTCACCCGATGAGCCTTCGACGATTCCTAGCACCGAGCGAGTTCTGGCGCGCTCGATGAAACAGGAGTCACTCGCCGATCTCGCTCTCGGACCGAATCTCGCCGGTGTCGCCGTTGACGACGACGAGGACGTGGCACCCAATCTGGTTCGGCGTTGGCTCGGATGTCGGTGGGCGATCTGGGCCGCTCGACACGCAGTTTGAATGCCCACCCTCCACGACGTACCCGCGGAACGTCGGGTCGTTCGACGTTGAGTCATCGACGAGGCTGTGATCGGTCACAAGACCAACCTTGAACAACACGCTCTCCAGATCCCGTGGAGTACTGAAGAACTCGACGAGGACGTCTTGTTGGGAGATACGAGCCAACACCTCTTCGGGAGTAAGCCGGGGTAGCTCGCCGATGGGCAGCGGGCCGATGTCGTACGGAACCGATCCGATCTTCTCGTCGACACTCACCGGTGTTGCGACAATCTGACCCGGCAGTGAGCCTGAGATTGTGGGCGGCGAGGAGCCAGCGCTTGGCTGAGGTGATCTGAAGCTGGCACCATTCAGCGGTCGCAGTTCTTCCACACTCAATCAAACTCAATCACAGGGAAGACGGCCGTTCGCAAGACGAAGCGTTCTTGTTCAAGTCCTGACCGGGTTGTCTGCTCGAAGTTTCAAGACTTGGTCAAGGCGTGTTTGTTTGTGGCCGCGGGTGGGGACCAGATCGCGTATGACGACTACCCAGCTGGCACCGACGATCCAAGGCTCCAGCCCGCTGATGCAGTTCTCGGCGCGTGTCGACGGCTGCAGCGCCTACGTCAGGATCCAGCCGCGTCGGCTCGAATGGTCACTGGTCGGCAGAGAATGGGTCATCCAGATGGCGCCGATCGCCTCGGTGACTGCCATCGACTCGGAGCCCGGGTCGCTCAAGTCGAGCCTGATCGTCGCCACGAACGTGGGCACCGTCGAGTTCCGCATCCATCCCGACACCTGCGAGCCGGCGCGAGCATTGCTCGTGCGGTTGGTCGCCGAGACAGCAGCGGAGCCAGTCGTCGCCACGTCGGAGGCCGTTGGTGATGGCAACACCGTTGACGAGTTGATCAACCTGAAGTGGATGTTCGACACGACTGCCGTCGACGACTTCTCATTCGACGAGACGCGGGGGCGCCGGCTCGCATTCTGACTCGGTTGACGGTGCGATCGGTTACGCCGCGGCCAGAATGAGCGAATGCGTCGCATTGCAGTGCTCGTCCTCATCCCGCTGGCCCTGGCTGCGTGCGGCTCCGATTCCAACTCGTCGACCACGCAGGCCCCGGGTGCGTCGGCCGCGCCGCTCCCGGGCGAACTGGCCGGGACCAAAACGTTCACGGGTCTGGCGCGCAACCATGTCGATACGCCGGTGGAGTACCCACAGACCCCGCCCGTGGGTGGCAACCACTCACCGGTCTGGCAGAACTGCCAGTACTACGACACGGCGATCCCGAACGAGCGAGGCGTGCATTCGCTCGAGCACGGCGCCGTCTGGATCACATACGCACCCGACACGCCGCGGGCCGACCGGGATGTGCTGAAGGCGCTGGCCCAGACCGGCGACCACATCCTGATCTCGCAGTACGACGGCCTGCCGTCGCCGATCGTGGCGTCGGCATGGGGGAAGCAGTTGCAACTGCAATCGGTCAACGATCCTGAGTTGAAGCAGTTCGTCGACTTCTTTGAGAGCGGGCCGCAAACTCCCGAGCCCGGCGTGACGTGCCGCAACAGCACCAGCGAAACCAGCTGAGGCCGGCGATTGCGATTGCTCGAATGAGACCGTTGAGGTTCGGCGGGTATGCCGCCACCGCTGCAGAGCCGAACGTGGTGGTCGACGGCTCGCCGAACGACGGCACGGTGTTGACACTGACCCACTGGCCCGGCTTCCAGCAGCCGGACGGATACCACTTCGATCTCTCGGCAGAGATGGCGTTCCACTACCTCGACGAGCCGATCGATCATCCGCCGGCTGACATCGTCACCAACAATCACTTCGACCAGGACGGTCTCGTTGGCATTCATGCACTGGTGAATCCTGAGCTGTCGCTCGACCATCGCGAGCTGTTGATCGATGTCGCATCGGCAGGTGACTTCGCGACGTTCCGCGACCGGCGGGCCGCGCGGGCCTCGATGGTGATCGACGCATATGCCGACGCCGACAGGTCGCCCATCGCGGATTCGCTCGTTGGTTCGTACGACGAGCAGTGCGTCGTGCTGTACGAGGAGACCATCCCACTGCTCGTGTCGATGGCGGTCGACGTGGACCAATATCGCGAACTGTGGGCCGACGAGGACGCTGAGTTGACTGCCAGCGAATCAGCGCTCTCCGAGGGCATCGTGATGATCGAAGAGGTGCCCGACATCGACCTAGCCATCGTGACGATCCCCGACAATGTGGCCGGTCGCAGCGGTCACCGCTTTGCAGGCATGTCGTTCGACAGCGTGCATCCGATGGCCCTGCACAACGCGACCGGTTGCTTTCGACTGCTCGTCGTCCATGGTCGCCGCTACCAGTTCGTCGACAGGTACGAGACGTGGGTGCAGTATCGAACGAGGCGGCCGCTGCCCAGGATCGACATGCGGCCACTCGCCGAGTTGTTGATCGAGCGAGAGAGCGGTTCGGTCAGGTGGTCTGCGTCTCCTCCGGGAAGCCTGACCCCAACCCTTCGCGTGGCCGACGAATCCTCCCTCGACTCGGCGTTCGTGAGCGAGATGGTGGTCGCCCACCTGCGCAACAGTCCACCTGCGTGGAACCCGTATTCGGCGGGGCCGGCCTAGGCCCGTCGAAGAGAAATCGGACCAGGGGTGCGGTATATCGTTCGCGGTTATGGCACGACCAGTTCACTTCGAGATCCACGCAGACGACCCGCAGCGGGCCATCGCCTTCTACACCGATGTCTTCGGCTGGACCGTGAATCAGTGGGCCGACCAGCAGTACTGGCTGGTGTCGACGGGCCCGAAGGACGAGCCGGGAATCGACGGGGCGATCCTGCCGCGCATGGGCGACCGACCGGCTGCCGGCGCTCCGGTGGTCGGCATGGTCAACACGATGCAGGTGGCCGACCTCGACGTCGCGCTGGCCAAGGCGTACGAGCGCGGGGGCGTGCTGGCGCTCGACAAGATGGTGATCCCCGGCGTCGGTACGGTCGCCTACGTGCTCGACAGCGAGGCCAACGTCATTGGGATGTTGCAGCCTGAGGCGTGATGGTGCGTCCATGAAGGCCCTGACGCTTCCACCCCGTGTCAGGTCGGGTGATGCGGTCGCACTGGTCAGCCCGTCGTGGTTCGCCGCTGGGGCGTTTCCTCACCGCGTCGAGCGCGGGCGGGCCTACATCGAGTCGCTCGGGCTCCGCTTCGAGGTGATGCCCAACGCGCTGGAACGCGGGGCATGGACGGCAGGAAGCGCCAGACAACGAGCCGACGATCTGCACGCCGCCTTCGCGGACCCGGAGGTCGCCGTCGTGCTGTGTGCCATTGGCGGCAACCACTCGAACGAGCTCGTCGATCTCCTCGACTACGACTTGATCCGTGCTCACCCCAAGATCTTCCAGGGATTGTCCGACATCACGGTCCTGCATTGCGCGCTACAGCGGCACGCCGAAATCGCCACGTTCTACGGTCCAGCGTTGGTCACCAGCCTCGCCGAGTTCCCCGCGGTGTTCGACCTGACCGATCGGGCGATGCGAGCAGCCTGGTTCGGCGATGCGCCACTTCGGTACGAAGCTGCGGTCGAATGGACCGACGAGTTCCTCGACTTCGGCACCAAGGCCGATCTGAGCAGACCTCGGGAGCGGCGACCCGGCGATGGGTGGGTCTGGCTGCACCCGGGCACGGCCACGGGTCCGATCCGGGGAGGGTGCATCGAGTCGCTGTGCTGGCACGTCAAGGGATCGCCGGAATGGCCCGATCTCGACGGCTGTGTGCTGCTGCTCGAACCGTCGGAAGAGGCGCCGCCACCGTCGGCAGTCGCCTCCTATCTCACCGATCTGCGACGCCTCGGGGTCATGGAGCAGATCCGCGGACTCGTGTTCTCCCGCTCGATCAACTACCGGGCCGACGACATTCCCGTGCTCTGGAACGTCGTGCGCGAAGCGACTGACGGCTTGGGCATCCCGGTGCTGGCCAACTTCGACTGCGGTCATAGCGACCCGATGCTGACCGTGCCGCTGGGCGTCGAGGTGCAGCTCGACTCGGTGACCGAGACGTTCGTCACGAGCTTGGCGCCGACGGCTGGTTGATCCGTCAGCTGAAGTCGGCGTCCTCGGCTTCCTCGAGGTCAGGCAGGACGAGGTCCCAACGATCGAGGCAGTCCTCGCACCGATAGGCGACGAAATCGCCGGGTAGCCACACGCCGTCCTCGCGAGGTTGCGTCAGCAAGTGGCAACGACCGCCGCAATCGACGCAGACGATCAGCGGTTCGGGTTCCAGTGCGATACCGCGGCACGCTATACCGTGAGGTCGTGCCAGCAGTCGCAGCCATCGACGAGGCCGGTGTCGTGCTGGCGCAACTGCTGTCGGAGCTCGTCGCCTTTCCGACGGAGAGCACCACCTCGAACCTCGATCTGATCCATTGGGCTGCCGACCACGTCGAATCGAACGGCGGTCGCTCGACCGTGCTGCCGGGAAGCGAGGGGCGGGCCAATCTGCTCGCCGCTTTCGGTCCGGTCGCTCCCGGCGGGGTGATGCTGTCGGGCCATACCGATGTCGTGCCGGCGGGTAGCGGCTGGGCGACGGACCCGTATTCGATGACCAAGGTCGGCGATGCGTTGTACGGCCGCGGGACTGCCGACATGAAGGGGTTCATCGCCGCGGTCATCCGCGTGACCGAGCGGTTCCGCGGGGTCGATTTGATGCGTCCGTTGCACCTCGCGCTGTCGTTCGACGAGGAGATCGGTTGTATCGGTGTGCGCGACGCGATCGACGTGATCGTGCGCAGCGACGACATCCGCCCCGACGTCGTGGTGATCGGCGAGCCGACCATGATGCGACCACGACACAGCCACATGGGCAAGCTGGCCTATGAGATCGTCTGTCGTGCGGTGGCGGCTCATTCCAGCCTGTCGCACGACACACCGAGTGCCATTGCGGCGGCCGCCAGGCTGATCCACGCGCTCGACGATCTGCAGCAGCGGCACCGGCCGACGGGCGAGCCGGAGGTCACGTTCAACTGCGGCTCGATCCTCGGCGGTGGCGCCCTCAACGTGATCGCCGAACGATGCGCGTTCACCTTCGAGACCCGTTTCACCGTCGATCATGATCCCGACGCCGTACTGGAACACTTCTGGGACGCCCTCGAGGTCGAACGCGCCGCGTTGGCTGCCGTCGGCGGATCGGTGCAGGCCACCGAGATCACTCGCTACCCGGCGTTGCGCACGGATTCCAACGATCCGTGGCTGCGTGTGATCGAGCGCATCGCCGACGCCGGGCCGGCGACGTCCATCGGGTTCGGCACCGAGGGTGGCCTGTTCGCGGCGGCCATCGACGCGGCGGTGGTGATCTGTGGACCCGGCGACATCGCCGTTGCTCACCGCCCCGACGAGTACGTCAGTGTCGAGCAGTTGCTGCGCTGCGAGCGGTTCCTCACCGGTCTGGTCCAACAGGTCTGTGTCGAGCCCACCGCCGTGGGCTAGATGTACAGCGAGACTACGAAGATGGAGAACGAGACAATGGAAACGGTGACATCGCCAGCCGATGAGACCTCGACTGATCGCCTGCTTGCAGCCGTGGAGGAACTCGGGCCGCTGTGGCGCGATCGGATGGCCGAGCACGACCGCACGTCGACGTTCCCGCATGAGAACCTCGCCGAGGCGAAGGAGGCCGGCCTGCACCGGTTGACGGTCCCGGTTGAGTACGGCGGGTTCGGCTACTGGATGCCCGGCAACTTCAGCGGCCTCTACCGGCTGCTGGAGCGAATGGCGTATTGGGACACCAACACCGCGCAGTTGTTGCAAGTGCACAATCATGCGGCCGGGATCATCTCGTTCCATTCGTCGCCTGCTCAGCGCGACCGCTACCTACCGCAGATCGTCGACGGCGCATATCTCGCCTCGCTGGGCTCCGAGGCCCACCTGTACGAGAACGGCGCCGAGGCGCTGGCTTCCGAGCTGACGGCGGTCGAGGGCGGCTACCGACTGACAACGCGCAAAGCGTTCGCGTCGGTCGCGGCCATTGCCAAGTACCTCCTGGTGTGGTGCGCCGTCGAGGGCGACTCGCCATATGCGGGGCGCATGGTGTTCGCCGTCGTCCCGACAGATGCCCCCGGTGTCACGCTGCTCGATGATTGGCACATGCTCGGTATGCGCTCGACGGTGTCGTGCAGCGTCGCCTTCGCGGATGTGTTCGTGCCCACCGACGATGTGGTCGGCGAGCCTGGCGGGTGGATCAACAACGACCCCCGCACGTTCTCCTGCGGCTACGCGTCCAACCACCTCGGCACCGCGCAGGGTGCGTTCGATTTCATCGCCGCGTACGTCGCCAGTCGCGACGACCTCAGCTCGTCGGAGGCTGTCAAGGTCCGCCTCGGCAGGATGGACGCGCAGTTGTTTGCCGCACGTGCTGCGCTCCGTTCGACCGCCGCTCGCCTCGATCGGGGCGACGATCCCGACGAGTGCGAAGCCGACGCCATCCGCACCATGCACCTGGCCAAGAACGCGGTGCTCGACATTCCCTACCAGGGCTTCGACATCGTGGGTGCGCGCGCCGCGCACGAGCGCTACCCGCTCGGCCAGATGATGCGTGATGCACGCACCTTCACGCTCCACTTCCGCGATGACCTGTATGTGCAGCGGCTCGCCGATCTGGCGATGGGCAAGGGGTTCTCGGCGAAGAGGGCCCGCAGCGGCTCGACGCCGTTCGATCAGTCCGCCGCAGGAGCGTGAGGTGCACGACGACACGGCGTTGCTGATCGACGTCTGTTCGATCGACTCGATCTGGGGCAAGGAGCGCGAGCTGGCCGAGTTCCTGGCGGAACAATTGACATCGTGGGGTTGCGATCAGGTCCAGCTCGTCGAGTCGCGACCCGGCCGGCCCTCGGTGGGGGCTCGGCTGGCCGGTACCGGCGGGGGACGGTCGCTGGTGCTGAACGGCCACCTCGACATCTACGAGCTCAGCGAGGACTGGACGCGGGATCCATTCGCCGCTGCCCTCGAAAGCGGCAAGGTGTTTGGCGCTGGGATCGCCGACATGAAGGCGGGCACGGCGGCCGCCGCGGCAGCTGTGCGGCGCGTCGCCGCGAGCGGCCAGCGGCCGCGCGGCGACATCGTGTTCCAGGGCGTGTCATGCCACTTCGAAGGCGGCGTCGGGACCCGGTCGCTGTGTGCCGCCGGGTTCGTCGGTGACGCGGCGATCGACTGCGAGCCCTCGAGCAACACGATCGGTATCGCCCACCGGGGTGCGGCGTACCTGAAGATCACGACGAGGGGCCGGCAGGCACACACGACGTACAAGCACCTCGGCGTCAACGCGATCGAGACCATGGAGCCGATCCTGGCCGGCCTGCGCGAGTTGGAATCGGCCCTGCCGTACGAGCCCCACCCATTGCTGCCAGGTGGGCCGATCCTGAACATCGGCACGATCAGCGGTGGCACCAAGCACAACCAAGTTCCCGACCGATGCACGATCACCCTCGACATTCGCCTGCTGCCCAGCCAGGATCCGCACGATGTGAAGCGACAGGTCGAGCAGATGATCGAGGAACTGCGGACCACGGTCGACTCGCGGATCGATGCCACCGTCGATTTCAGTGAGCACTGGCTGTCGGGGCCGCGGTTGCCGTACGAGATTGCGGCCGACGCACCCATCGTGCAGGCACTCGACCACGCGGTGCGCACCGTCACGTCGAGTCCGCCGGTGTACCACGGGGTGCCCTTCTGGTGTGACCTGGTCGCGCTGAAGGACTTCGGTGTGAACGGCGTCAACTTCGGCCCTGGCGACCCGCCCTACAACTTCCCCGACGAGTACGTCTACGAAGCCCAGTACCTGCAAGCCGTCGATGTCTACGAGCGGTTGATCCGCGAGTTCTGCCAATGAACGATCTCAACGTCGTGCATGCGTCGGCACTCGCTCGCGTCGCAGACCACGGGCAGCCGCGACGCGGCGAGTCGCAGGGTGATCTCGGCATCGTTGCCGACGGCGCCGTCGCCGTACGCGATGGCGTGATCGTCGCAGTCGGGTCCACCGATGAGGTGGTGGCCGCGCACGGAGGCAGCGGCGTGCCGACCATCGACGCCCGCGGGCGCTGCGTTCTACCCGGTCTGATCGAGTGTCACAGCCACCCGCTCTTCGGCGGTGATCGACACCACGAGTACGCCGAGCGCCTCGGCGGTGCGTCACTGGCCGAGGTCGCGGCGCGTGGCGGTGGTATCTGGTCGAGCGTGGTGGCAACTCGCAACGCCACCGACGACGAGTTGTTGACGCGGCTGGCGGCCACTCTGCGCCGAATCGTCGCTGGTGGGGTGACCACGCTGGAGGTCAAGTCGGGATACGGCCTGACGGTTGCGGAGGAGCTCCGCGAGCTGGATCTGTTGCAGCAGGCCAGGGCGCTGACCCCATTGCAACTGGCGATCACCTTCCTCGGCGCACACGTCGTGCCGCGTGACCTCGAGGGCGACCCGGAAGGTCGAGGCGATCTTTACACCGATCTGATCGAAGGTCCGATGCTGTCTGCAGTCGCGGCACAGGGCATCGCCGAGTTCCAAGATGTCACGGTGGAGCAGGGGTACTTCACCTCGGAACAGGCGTTGCGGCTCATGCGCCGCAGTCGCGAGGTCGGCCTTCCGGTGCGGGTCCACGCCGACGCGTGGGCACCGTCGCGAGGTTGGGCAACAGCAGTCGAGGGCGGTGCGGTATCAGCCGAACACCTCACCTACACACCGGGCGACGAGATCCGCGAGGTCGGTCGCACCGACACGATTGCTGTGATCCTGCCCATGGCTGAGCTCGTGTACATGACGAGTGAGCGGGCAAAGGCGCGGATGTTCATCGACCACGATGTGGCCGTGGCCGTGGCAACCGACTTCTGTTCATCGATCCACGCCACGTCGTTGCTCAACACTGTGGCCACGGCTGCACCATGGTTCCGCATGACGCCGGGCGAGGTCATCGTGGGGGCGACTCTCAATGCCGCGTACAGCCTGGGTCGACAGGCGTCGTGCGGCTCGCTCGATGTCGGCAAGCGCGGCGACCTCATCATCCTCGATTGCCCTCATCCCGACGAGATCTGCCTTGCGGTGGGTGCGCCGTTGCTCGACCAGGTGGTCATCGGCGGCCAGATCGTCAGCGGGGCCGGGGCATGATCCGGGTCGTCTCCGGCGAGTTCGGAGGCCGCAAGCTGGTGGTGCCCGACGGCCTGGCGACGCGCCCGACGACCGACAAGGTCCGCCAAGCCGTGTTCAACTCCCTCGACAGCGCCGGCCTCATCGATGGAGCCGCCGTGGTCGACCTGTTCGCCGGCTCGGGTGCGCTCGGCATCGAGGCGCTGTCTCGTGGAGGGGCGACCTGTGTGTTCGTCGAACGTGATCGCGCCGCGCTCCAGGCCTTACGCGCCAACATCTCGGCGCTCGGGCTCGAGCAACGATCGACCGTCGTCACGTCCGACGTGCCGGCGTGGGTTCCCGCGCTGCGGGGCGTCGACCTCGCCCTGATCGATCCTCCGTACGAGTTCGACGGTTGGGAACGGTTGCTGACGATGCTGCAAGTTCCCTACGTCGTGGCTGAAGCCGGTCGCCAAATCGAGCCCCCAGACGGTTGGGAAGCCGTGAAGTCGCGGCGCTACGGCCGGACCTGGGTGACGCATCTCGAACGACTAGCGTGAGTCGCCGCATGGCCCCTCGAACGACTCCTCCCATGATCACGGTGCTGTATCCGGGCAGTTTCGATCCGTTTCACCTCGGTCACCTCGACGTGATCGAGCAGTCGGTCGCCCTGTTCGGCGAAGTGGTGGTCGGCGTGATGCACAACCCCACCAAGCCCAGCGGAATGTTCACCCTCGACGAGCGTGTCGAGATGATCCGCAACAGCATTGCCTACATGCCTTCGGTGAAGGTCGTGGCGTTCGGCGGGCTGGCGGTCGACGCTGCACGCGAGGTCGCGGCAGCGTTCATCGTGAAGGGCCTGCGGACGGGCGGCGACTTCGAGGTCGAGCAGCAGATGGCCCACACCAACCATGCCGTCAGCGGTGTGCGGACCGTGTATCTGCCCTGCAAACCGGCATTGGTGTCGATCAGCAGCCGCTTCATTCGTGAGATTGCCCACTACGGCGGCGATGTCTCCGCACTGGTTCCGCATCCCGTCGCGGCCCAGTTGTCGCGGGTCCATCCACGCGACGAGGTGTTTTGAGGCCTATCTTGGCTGCAGGAATGACATACGACGACAAGCACGACGAGTTCGAAGACGACGAGGAATTCGACGATTCCGACGCCTTCGTGCGCAGCACGAACGGCTATGTCGGTGACGCCGAAACCTTGCTCCGCCGGGCGATCGACATCATCGCCTCGGCGCCGACGATGCCGTTGTCGTCGTCGCCGCGCATCGACCGCGACGAGATCATCGAGCTGTTGGAAGAGTCGTTGCACCGCTTGCCCGATGAGATGCGCCAGGCGCGGTGGATGATCAAGGAACGTCAGGAGTTCGTGTCCAAGACGCGCCGCGAAGCAGATGAGTTGCTCGAAGCAGCGCGTGTGCAGGCCGAGCGGATGGTGCAGCGCACCGAAGTGGTCCGCGC
>JANPOJ010000192.1:0-4734 GCA_031427935.1 Ilumatobacteraceae bacterium
GTTCGGTGCGAGCCTCACGACCGTCGGTCGACGCGCCGGAGGTCAGCACAGAATTGAGCGAGCAGGCGACGATCGGCAGGTCCGCGACGGTGGTGAACACCACCGGCTCTTCCGTCTCGGTCCGCAGCGTTGCTGCGCGCGTACCACGAGGCAGCGTCAGCGTGGCCTGCGCGGGAGACGACAGGTAGAAGGTCACGCCGGTGCGTGCCGAGGTGGCCGGGAACAGCTGCAGGCCGATCAGTTCGAGGAACTTGAGGTACAACCGGTCGGGCACGCGGTTGAGCCGGTACAACAAGACGTCGGTCATGTACGCAAACGTCTCGATCAGGGTCACTCCCGGGTCCGACACGTTGTGGTCGGTCCATGTCGGGCAGCGGGCCTGAACCATCCGCTTGGCGTCGTCGACCAGCTGCTGGAAGCGCCGGTCGTCGAGATCTGGTGCTGGCAGTGCCATCAGTAGTCACTCCCATCGTTGGGGATCGTGTAGTACGGGAACACAAGGTTGCGGCGATCGTTGGTGCCTTTCACCGCGTACTGGATGTCGATGAAGACCAATTCGTGATGATCGACGTCGGGCGTAGCGATCACCTTGACCACGTCGACGCGTGGCTCCCACCGCTGCAGCGCCCGCTTGACCTCGAAGGCCAGTGCCGTGGTCATCTCCTCGTCGACGCTGCGGAACACGAAGTCGCGCACGCGCGAACCGAACTCCGGTCGCATCGGGCGCTCGCCGGGGTAGGTGAGCAAGATGATGCGCATCGAGTCCTCCAACTCACGTTCGCGGCGCACCATGGCGATGCCGCCCGAGGCAGTGAGTTGCGGTGGGAAGGCCCACCCTGTTCCGACAAAGTCGTAGTCAACCGGCATCGTTCGTCTCCCTAGTTCAACTTCACCATCGAGCCGGACAACTCGACCAGACCTGCGCCACCATCGACCTTCACACCGGCGGTGCCCTTGATCTCGACGTTGGCGGTGCCACCGTCGAGCACGATCCCCATTCCGCCCTTCAACGTCAACTTGCCCGGCGCGGCAGCCTCGATGGTGATGTCGCCGGCGCTCTTCACCGTGATCTCGCCACCGGTGGACGTCTGCTCGATCGAGATCTTGCCGATCGGGTTCAACACACCGCCGTCGCACACGATCTTCAGCTCGCCGTTGACCACGTCGAACGTCAACTGCAACTTGGCGTCGGCATCGCCAAGTGTGATCATGCTCTTCGTCGGCGGGTTGGGTGTGAGCGGAGATGGGATCTCGTCCTCGAACGCCAACTGGTTGCCGGTGCGCGACACGATGCCGCGCTTCACGACCTGCGCCGACAGGCCGGACGACTTGACTGCACTCGACAACAGAGGGTGTTCGGTCTTGCCGTTGATCAGGCCACCGAGCACATACGGCCGTCGCGTGTCGCCGAACTCGAAGCCGACCAGCACCTCGTCGCCGACCTCGGGAAGGAACAGGGTGCCCCACTCCTTGCCCATCCCGACCTGCACGACCCGCGCCCAATCGGTCTCGTAGAACGGGGCGAGCCACGGGAAGCCGAGCTTCACCCGGCCCCACTTCTTCGGGTCGTTGTTGTTCGTCACGACGCCGATCACGTTGCCGTTGATCGTCTGCGGTCGCACGCTGGCGCTGCCCAATGACGCCAGCCCCAGCAGGGTGCGATCCTGGCGGCCGCTGACCTCGAAGTACGTCGAGTAGCCACCGATCTCGGACTCGAACTCGTGGCGCGCTGCGGTCACGATCCACTCGCCGGTGAACTCCTCCGCCACGCCGGCGATCTTGATCTTCTTGCCGGCTTGCACGCCGGGGTTGCCGTAGCAGATGCCCTCGGCCTCCAGGATCGTGCTGGCCAGGTGCTCGGCCACACCTTTGGCCATCTCGTCGACCGCCGATGTGGTCGGCGAGCCCCAGTCGAGCGGCCGGTTGGAGATCACTCTGGCCTTCATGCTCGGCATCAATCCCAGGCTCGGGAGCCCAGGGATGTTGGGGAGGGTGGGGATCGGGAACGGCAGGCCGGTGAACGACCCGGCCAAGGCCTGCGGATCGGGATCGTCATCGAGCTTGGCGGTGCCGGTCTTCAGCGGCGCCGTGCCGACGACCACTTCGGCCTTCTCGTAGTCGTAGACGCGGACCTCGACCTCGGAGGGGATGTTCGCTGCGCTGCGCCGCGGCCGGAACGACTGCAGGTTCTGTTGGAACGTCAGTGTCGGCGGACCGCCGCCGGCCAGGCTGGAGACGGCGCCGGCGATCGCGCCGCCGATGCCACCGCCGCCACTCGGCTTGGCGCTCGATGCCTCGCGGAAGAAGAACTTGCCCTGCGAAACCCCGGTCTCGAAGCCGATCTCCTGGGCGCGACTGCGCAGGAAGTCCCAATCTGTCTGGCTGATCTGCGACACGTGGCGATGAGTGGTCGACGTGTCGCTGATGTCGGTCTCCATCAGTCCGGCCTCGCGTGCGATCTTGGCGGCGATGTCGCTGTCTTTCATGTCGACGAAGGTCCGCGTCCGGCTGTTTCGCTGGAGGCGGTGGGACTTCTCGTAACCGCGCAGGATCGTGTAGATCGTCAGGCCGTGGTACTCGCCTTCGATCGAGGTGATCTCACCCTTGATGAGGCATTCCGCGTGTGGGCTCCCCGACTCGCCGCCGTAGATCGCGACGAGGCTTCCGATGCGGACCATCAACTGCTCGATCACCGAGTTGTCGGAGTCCTCGAACGTCAGCTCGAACATGTCGGGGAGGTGCAGCCGCGTGTCGACCACCGTTCGCTTCAACTTGGGCTGCACCGTCGGCAACAGGTCCATCGAGTTGATCGACACAGTTGGGGTGACCGTGGTCGACAGATCGGTGAGCGCGTCGAGGCCGAGCGACATGTCAGGTCACCCCTTCCCGACGATCTCGTTGGCGTTCGGGAGGTACACCGTGTCGCCGGGCTTGACCCGAAATGGGTCGTCGATGCCGTTGGCCGCAGCAACGCCGCGCCACACCTTGGGCGTGCCGTACGCGGCGGTCGCGATGGTCTGTACGTTCTCGCTGGCGCTGACGATGTGACGTTGCCGCCCCGGAAGGCCACCCGACGTCGGGTTGGTGGGCAACATCCCGAAGATGTTGAACTCCTCCGTCACGGTGAACGAGATGGCCGCCCGATCGGGTGTTCCCGCAGACGAGAAGCGCTCGAAGTTCACCGTCACCGTCGTGAGGGTGCAGCGCATGATCTGCGTACCCCACTGGAAGATCAGCGGCGGCGGCTTGGCGGCGAGGTTGATGCGCCCACCGGTCAGTGCGCCGATGGCGGCACCGATCAGTTGTCCGATCAGGCCACCGCCCGGATCCATCCAGTCGTAGAGCTGCTGGGCGCGGTCGTGCACATCGTCGCCCACGATCCAACCAGCACCCTGCAGCGACTTCGGTGGGGCCTTGAGGAGGATCGACGGCGTCGAGCCGACACCGGCCGGCGACGCGTTGGGGCGCGTGGTCGTCTGGCTGCCTCGGTTGTACTTCAACGACTCGGGGTTGAAGTCGAATTCCACCATCTCGAACGGCAGGTGCTCGTTGATCAGTTTCGCTTTCATGGCGACTCCTAGAGGAACCCTTCGTGAACCAGCTCGAGGACCTCGATCGCCACATCGTGACCCGAGGAGTTGAGCGTCGGGCCCTGCCACAGCGCGGGCCGGGCATTGGAGAACGTCCACTCCGACACCGTCTGGTTGTGGCTGTCACGCAAGGTGATCGTGGCGGTCCCGCCGTCGGTGGCGTCGACCATCGAACGCAGCCACCGCATGACCTTGCCCGAGTCCCGGGCGTTCATGGCTCGCTTCAGCACGAGGTGTGGGTAGAAGACACGGTCGGGCAGATACACCTTGTGGCCGTTGTTGCCGCCGACTTTGATCTCCTTGAGGCCGAAGTCGACCTTCAACCCATCGCACGATGACCACGCGCCGAGTTCGATCCCATCGACGGCGACGTCGAAGCGCATGACGAGCCCATATTGAGTCGTATCGGTGAGAGGCATCGGGCATCAGCTCCGGTCAGGCGATGTCGTCGTCGAGGAAGCCGAGGTGCACGATCTCGAGCTGCTCGGTCGCGATCTTGCTGGTGCCCGCATCGAAGCCGCCGACTGACCACTTCGACGGCATCGCGCTGCGCATCTCCCATGTGAACACCTTCTTGTCGGCGGAGTCCTTGAGCTCGATCACCATCAGACCGGGCTTGTGGCTCTTGGCCGTGTCGCTCAGCCACTTGCGCACCTTCTCGGTGTCGGCAGTGACGGCGCGGCTCAACTTCACGGTCGAGTACTTGGTCGCACCCGGGCAGTACCATCGCGAGTTCCAGGCGTCGCCGGCGCGGTACTCGACCACGTCGAAGGTCACGTCGAGTCCGTCGACCTTCGCCCAGCTGCCCAAGTCGATCTCGCCGGGAGCGTCGACTTTGACAGTGAATCGGTTGGCAAGTGCCAGAGGCACGTCGTTGGCAATGGGCATTGTTCCTCCTTACAGAATTTGGCTAGCGGAAGTCGGCGAGCAGGCCTGCCCGCTCACGGTCGATCAGCAGTTCCTGGCGCAACCTGCTGCGGATGTTGGGGTAGAGACGCATTGCCAGTTCGTCGAGCGCATACGGATCGCCGACGATGTGTTCGACGGTTTCGTGTGCCGCGGCCGCGGTGGGTGCTGCGTCGGGGTGCGTGCCGCCTGGCGTGGTAGCGGCGGCAGCGGCGGGCGCTCCGGCAGCCGCTCCCGC
>JANPOJ010000193.1:0-2337 GCA_031427935.1 Ilumatobacteraceae bacterium
GCGTCACAGGGCGCCACGACCGGAGCAGACGGCACGTGGAGCATCAAGGAGGGTTCCGAGGTCGGCTATCGCGTGAAGGAGAGCATCAACGGTTTCGACACCACGGCCAACGGCCGCACTCAATCCATCACCGGCTCGATGATCGCCGCTGGGACCACGATCACCGAGGGCCAGTTCACCGTCGACATGACGACCTTCAAGAGCGATGAAAGCAAGCGCGACGCTCAGTTCAACGGCCGGGTCATGTCCGTCGACACGTTCCCCACATCGACGTTCGTGTTGACCCAGCCGATCGACTTCGGCACGATTCCGCCCGATGGCGGCAACGTGACTGCGTCCGCGACAGGTGATCTGACGCTGCACGGCACGACCAACTCGGTCACGTTCGACGTGCAGGGCACCTTCAAGAACGGTCTCGTCGGTGTGCTCGGCCAGATTCCGGTCGTGTTCGCCGACTTCGGCATCCCGGCGCCCTCGCTTGGCACGGTCAGGACCGAGGACAACGGTCTGCTCGAGTTCGTGCTCGTGCTCGAACGCAAGTAGGGCAACCCTAGAGTGGTCGCCGCATGAACATCCTTGCGTGGATCGTGGTGGGCCTGGTTGCCGGGTTGCTGGCGCGGTGGATCGTTCGCGACGACCGCAGTGGCTGCTTGTACACCGTCGCGGTCGGCGTGCTCGGCGCGTTGATCGGCGGCGCGCTGATGCAGGCCAGCGGGCGCGATGGAATCAACGACTTCAGCCTCCGGTCCTTGGGTGTTGCCGCGCTCGGCGCGATCCTGCTGCTCTTGGTGCTGCAGGCGATCGGCGGGCGATCGCGCCCACGCCATCGGCGCCGCTAACCGGCCAGCAGGGCCCGCACCCGATCCTTCGGTCGCCCGATGATCGCCTTCTTCTTGGTCACCACGACCGGGCGCTGCATCAGTTGCTTGTGCTTCAACAGCACGGCCACGACCTGATCCTCGGTCGCCACATCGGCGTCGGTCAGGCCGAGCTTGGTCCACAGGCTGTCACGGCGAACGAGGTCGGTGACCGGGTCTTCCAGCTTGGCGATGATCGCCCGCAGCGTGGCTTCGTCAGGCGGCGTCTTGAGGTACAGCACGGTGTCGTAGTCGACACCGAGTTCGTCGGCAATGCTCACGGCATTGAGCGACGAGTTTCAATGAAGGTTGTGGTAGATCGTGACGTCGGCCATCGGCCCACTCTATGCCGGCCTCGACCTCGCCCGGCTCTCCGTCACACCCCCGTCGTATCGTGACATCGCGGCTTCCCCCGGTTCCCACGACAGCAACGTCACGTCCATCGGAGGCATCACATGCCGCGCTCCACTGCCCGCCTGCGCCCACCGCACGCCAGCGATCCCATCCACTCATCCATCGATGCGATCGCCGTCGTGTCGTTGGTCATCCATCGCCCGCTGCAGGCCGAGACCATCGCCTTCCTCCTCGACGACAGCGGCCGCAGCGACACCATCACGATCATCAGCGGCACGACCGAGCCAGATTCGGTGTTGGCGGTTGCCGAGTGCATGGCGCGAGCCGGCGGCACCGTTCCAGCCCTCTGCGGTCTCGTCGTGGCCAGCGTGCGACCCGACACCATCGCCAACGCGCCGGCAACGCTGCCGGGCGACATCGACCGCTGGCTGGAGATCGACGCGATCACCGAATCGCACGGCATCGAACTGATCGAGTGGTTCGTCGTCGGCCCAGCCGGTCTCGATTGCCCGCGAGAACTGCTGGGCGACCCGGAGCGCTGGTGACCAGCGCCAACTGGTGCCGCTATCGGCCGGCGCGCCGTTCGGTCGGGCTCAGCCGCAGCCCGCCGTCGCGGAGTCGCCGCAGCAGTTCGCGGCTCGGCGTCAGCACCGCGCCGCGCCCGATCATGTCGTCGACGAACTCCTCGGGCACGTCGTAATGATCGCCGTGGAACCCGCGGCGCGGGATCCCTGCCTGCTCGGCAAAGGCGTGCAGTTCGTCGTAGCTCACATCGCTGACCAGGTGCGACCAGCGACGTCCCTGGAACCACCAGATCGGGGCGTCGATCAGCACGGCCATCAGCGCCACTGTGCCGTAACCTCGCCTCGATGACCCAACCGGAGACCGAGATCCGGAGGGCTTGGCGCCAGATCGCCGGGCCCCACCACGACGGGTACGTCGACGATCTGTTGGTCCGCTACACGGAGCCGCACCGGCACTACCACACGGCCACGCACATCATGTTCGTCTTGCGTCCTCTGCACGACATGTGCGCTGCTCTGCACGAGTTGTCTCCGGAGGTCGTCGCCGCGGCCTTGTACCACGACGCCATCTACGAGCCGAGGGCTGCCGACAACGAGGCTCG
>JANPOJ010000194.1:0-6583 GCA_031427935.1 Ilumatobacteraceae bacterium
GTCTTTTCAGATTTGGGAGCAGGGGGTCGGGAGTTCGAGTCTCCCCATCCCGACATACTTGCTTGTGGGAAGCTGAGCTGATGGCCGACCACTCTGCCACCGACCACTCTGCCACCGACCAGCCGGCGGTCGATCTGGCCATCGTCGGTGCCACCGCATTGGTCGGCACGCCCGCAATCGGGGTCGACGGGCCTGCGGAATTCGCGGCTTCGACCACGATCGAGATCACCAATGGTGCGATCACGTGGATCGGGCCATCCTCGGACGGCCGGTCACGCGCCAGCGAGGTGATCGACGCCAGCTGCCTGGTGGCAATGCCGGGGATGATCAACACCCATTGCCATGCGGCGATGACGTTCCTGCGCGGCGTTGCCGAAGACGTACCCATAGCCAACTGGTTCAACGACCACATCTGGCCGATGGAGGTCAACGTTGGCGGGCGCGACGTGTACGTGGGAACCATGGTCGCCGCCGCGGAGATGATCGAGGCGGGGATCACGTCGTTTGCCGACCACTACTTCTTCATGGACGAAGCCGCCAAGGCCGTCGAGGAAAGTGGGATGCGCGCCAACCTCGGCTCGGCGTTCTTCAGTTCGCAAGGTGCGGAAGGGCTTGCCCAGTCAGTCGCATTCGCCGAAGCCTGGAACGGGCGTGCGGGCGGCAGGATCACCACGTCGATCGCCCCGCACGCGCCGTACACGGTCACCGACGACGACCTGCGGGGTGCAGCCGATGCTGCCCGCAGGCTGGGTGTGCGGGTGCACACCCACGCTGCGGAAGACATGCACCAGACGCAACTCAGTGTCGAGGGTCGCGGCATCACTCCGATCCAGGTGCTGGCCGAGACGGGGGTGCTCGACGCCGGTGTGATCATCGCCCACGGCAACGGCATCGTCGATGCCGACATCGCCCTGTTGGCCGCGCATTGTGATCGTGTCGGGGTCACGCACGGCCCGAAGGGCTACCTGAAGTACGCGCTCGGGCTACTGACCCCGATCCGCAGCCTGCTCGCTGCCGGCGTGCGTATCGGCTACTGCACCGATGGGGCCGCGTCGAACTCCACGCTCGATGTGTTCGAGAACATGCGCATCACCGCGATCACGCAGAAGCACGCCGCAGATGACGCGACCTGGTTCCGCAGCGGAACCGCGGTACAGCTCGCCGGGCCCGGCGCAGCGGCGGTGATGGGGCAACCGGGCGTGATCGGCGAACTGCGCGTTGGTGCTCGAGCCGACGTGATCCTGGTCGACGTGTCGGGCTTCCACTGCCAGCCGCTGCACGACCTCGCGGCGACGCTCGTGTACTGCGTGCAAGCCGCCGACGTGCGCACCACCATCGTCGACGGCAAGGTGCTGATGCGCGATCGTCAACTGACAACGGTCGACCGCGACGCGCTGTTGACAGAGTTCCGCGAGCGAGCGTCGGCACTGACCGATCGGTCGCACGGTCGAACCATCCAGGGCTACACGACCTGACCCTCGCGGGAACCTCGGCGGGAATACGCGGTACTGTCGATCGTCGTGCTCATCACAGACCGGTCGCCGGTGTGGTCGCGTCGCCTCTCCAACAGCTCCACATGGAAGGCGCGCCGGATTGGTGCGCTGATCATCGCGGCGCTGCTGATGCCCGCAATTGTGTTGGTGGGCGAACCCGTTTCGGCACTGGTCAACGGGCGAATCCCGGCCGGTGGTGTACTGCGGATCACGGTTCCTGAGGCCGTCGGCGGCAAGACCGTGGTCGGGCAACTGACCGTCGACCGAGCAGTCGGCGCGGGATACGTCACCGCCTACGGCTGCGACGACGGCATACCGACCGACACCAACGGTGCGGTCAACAGGTCGGACCTCAACTTCGACGGAAACGTGTCGCCGATCGCGTCGAACCGCTTGATCGTCCAAGCCGACAACAACGGCGACGTCTGCTTCTACACATTGAGCCCGACAGCGATGATCGTCGACATCAACGCGGTGACGTTCGATACCGGTGTCAACTCGTTCCCGAATCGCCGCACCGACACTCGCACCCAATCCGAGGCACTCGTCGCCGGAGGTGGAGTGGTGCGCGTCTCGGTTCCCGAAGCCGTCGGCGGCAAGACCGTGATCGGACAACTCACCGTCGACCGAGCCAATGCAGCGGGATTCGTGACTGCGTACGGATGCGCCGACGGCATCCCCACCGACGCCGACGGCACCATCAGCCGATCCGACCTCAACTATGACGGAACAATCACACCCGTCTCGTCCGACCGGTTGATCGTCAAAGCCGACACCAACGGCGACATCTGCTTCTACACCCTGCGACCCGCCGCACTGATCGTCGATATCAACGGCGTGTCCGACGTGGGCATCGCCTCGTTCCCCAACCATCGCACCGACACGCGCACCCAAGCCGACCCGGTCCTCGGCTACGGGGGCGTGCAGCGGGTCTCGGTTCCCGAGGCCGTCGGCGGCAAGACCGTCGTCGGGCAACTCACCGTCGACCGCGCCACCGCAGCGGGGTTCGTGACCGCTTACGGATGCGCCGACGGCATACCCACCGACGCCGACGGCACCATCAGCCGTTCCGACCTCAACTACGACGGAGCAGTCTCACCCGTCTCGTCGAACCGGTTGATCGTCAAAGCCGACACCAACGGCGACGTCTGCTTCTACACCCTCCGCCCCGCCGCGCTGATCGTCGACATCAACGGCGTCTCCGACGTCGGCATCAGCTCGTTCCCCAACCAGCGCACCGACACGCGCACCCAGGTGCTGCCGCCCGGTTCGATCACATCCGTCAACGTGCCCGTGTGGCCTCCGTACGCAACGCTTCCGCCGCTCATCGGGGTTGCCGCGCTGACTGGTTTACCCGCGGATGCGACCGTCACAGGCCGACCGATCCTGGCCGTCAAGATCGACAACTACGGACCGGCGCGTCCGCAATGGGCACTCGAGCAGGCCGATGCGATCATCGAGGAGAACGTCGAAGGGATCACCCGCTTCGTCGCCCTGTTCCACACGAATCTGCCCAATGTGGTCGGGCCCGTTCGATCGGCACGCATCGGCGACCTCGATCTGTTGTCGGCGATGAACCGCCCGGTCTTCGCTTACTCCGGCGCCAATCCCGGCGTGACCGACTGGATCAACTCGGCAGCACGATCCGAGGTGCTCGTCGACTACACGGCACTGCACAACCAGTGCTACTTCCGCACGGCCGACCGACCCGGCCCACACAACCTGTTGCTCGACCCGACCTGTGCGGTCAACAACTCCCCCACTGCCGGTCCTGCCCGTCCCCTCTGGCACATCGACCCGTCGTGGACGCCGCCGGTCAACAGCACCGCGGTCGCCGATACGCCGTTCACCGTGGCGATGGACGGCGTCATGGTCGATTGGGCCTGGGACAACGCGACCGGGACGTACCTGCGGTCCCAGGATGGCCAGCCTCACCTCACCGAAACGGGAGTGCCGATCTCGGCACGCAACGTGGTCGAGATCACGACGACATATGTGCCATCGCCCGTCGACGCGCGGTCACCAACGCCCATCACCGTGGGCACCGGCGCGGCAGTCGTGCATCGCAACGGCAAGGCGATCGCGGCGACCTGGTCGCGAACCACGCCGTACGACCCGTTCGACTTCGTCGACACGGCGACCGGTCAACCTGTGCCGCTCAACACCGGCACCACCTTCATCGAGCTCACGCGGCCCTGAGTTCGTGAGTTCGGCAGCGCTGGGCGCGAGATGGGCGCATACGGCCCAAATCGGTGCCAGCGGTGATCGAACCACTGCGACTCGGGATCGCGGACTCGGCGGTCGAGTTGGCCCGTGGCGCAGTGTCAGGGCGCGATTCACACGTGCTGCAGCTACTGGGCGAGATTGATGAACGCTCACACGACTGCCACGGATGTCGTCGCGGCCATGTACCTCGATTCCGAGAACCTCCAGCTCGACAACACCGATGCTGCCCCGAGCCAAGCAGACCCACCCCACCGGGAGCGTCGCTCTCGGCATGAGCCCGATCGGCTGAGGCTCTGCCGATCAGTTGATCGGGCCGACGGCCTCGCGGACGAGCTCGTGGAAAACCTTGATGCCCTCTTCCCATTTCGGGCTCAAGAAGCCGACGTCGTAGGTGCCGGCTTCGAGGTTGCGTTGCACGTGCTCGCACACTCGGGCATCTTCGTCGGCGACCTGCTCGCTGAACTTGATGATCGCCTCGACGTCGTGGTCGGTGTCGTCGGCGAAGAAGTACTCGAAGATCAGATCGCTGCGACTGTGGCCGCGCGGCAGCCACCGCTCGACGGCGAACCCACCGGGGAACACGTCGAACGCGAACGTCGGCCAGAACCATCCGAACACGCCGAACGTCGACTCGTCGCGCGGTGGCATCTCGTGGATGTTCCACTTGCGATCGTCCTTGATCAGCACCTTGTAGTTCAGCGCGTCGGCGTCGCGGCTCATCGCCGGGTGCACGGTCGGCAAGTGGTACCCCTCCATGAAGTTGTCGCCATACGTCTTCCAGTTACAGGCCACGTTGCGGACGCTGCGGCTGTGGAAGCGGAACTTCTCGAGCTCGACGTGGGCGACCTCGTCGGGGAACTTGCCGAGCCACTCGTGCAACGGCGGGACCTTCGGATCGAGGCAGACGAACACCATGCCTCGCCACGAGTCGACTTGGATGGGCTTCAGATCCATGCCGTCGGGCAGATCACACCCGAAGTCGCGAGCGTTCAACAATGTGCCGTCGTTGCGGAACGCCCAACCGTGATAGCGACACACGAGATTGGCTTGATGACCCTCGCCATCCCACACGATCGGGCCGGCGCGGTGCGGGCACAGGTTGTAGAAGCCGACCAGGCTGCGGTCCTCGTTGCGCCGCACGAAGATCGGCCACCCGGCGAGGTTCTCGGCCACGTAGTCGCCGGTTCGCCGGAGCTGGTGTTCGTAGGCGATGTGCACCCACGACGATCCGAAGATCGGCCAGCGCTCTCGCTCGAACACGGCGGGGTCGGTGTACCAACGTGCCGGAAGGGTCTGCACCAATTCCACTGGCGGGAGCCTACTCCGAAGCTGGCTTCGGCCGGGCCTGCACCTGCAATTGCTGCATGGCCATGAGGTCGCGCATCTGGTCCTGCATGCCGGCCGGCGAGCCGTCGAGGAACAACACGTTGCCCTTGCCGTTCTCGGCCATGTGACGGATCGATTCCGTCCACATCGAGAACAGGATCAACGACGAGTCGACGCTGTTGTCCTCGAGCTCACGCGCCGCCTGTGCCAAACCGCGGGCAACTTCCTCGCGGAACAGGGCCACACCTTGGCCGCGCAGTTGCGCCGCAGTTCGTTCCGCTTCGGCCTCGATGCGCACCGCTGTGCCGACGGCTTCGGCTTCCTTGGTCTTGCGGATGAGAAGAGCATCACCCTCGTTGGTCGCCGCCGCCTTGAGGTTGTTCGACGCCACGACCTGCGCCATCGACGTGGTGATCGCCTGGTCGAAGGTGATGTCGTTGAGCTGCAGATCGATCACGTGATAACCCCACGTCTCGACGGTGCCGTCGAGGTTCTCCTTGACCTCTTTCACGATCTCGCCGCGCAACCCGAGGATCTCGGCCTGCTTCATCGAGGCGACGAAACCACGCGTACTTCCCTCGACGCTGCGCACCAACGCTGTGAGGAAGTCCTTCTCGGTGACGAACTTGAAGGCGACGTTCTTGATCGTCTCCTCGTTCTCGTTGAACACGCTGTAGACCATCATCGCCGTGAAGTAGACGTTGGCCTGATCTTGCGTGATGGCCTGGAACTGCAGTTCGACGGCACGGTTCTGCACGCTGATGCGGCGGTGGATGCGCTCGACGAACGGCAGCAAGATGTTGAGGCCGGGGCGCTTGATGGCGTGGTACTTGCCGAAGACCGTGGTGACAGCAACGTTGCCGGTGCCGACCGTCTTGATCGAGGTCAGCACGCCGGCCACCACGATGAAGCCGACGATGATCCCGAGGATCTGAAGTGCAATCATGGACTCACGCTACGCCTCGACGCCTATCGTTGCGCCCGGCGTGTTGCTATCGCTTGATGATGCAATAGACCTTGCGGAAGGTCTCGCTGACGTCCCACCGGCCGGTGAACCCGGCTGGGGTCAGCAGCACCGAGCCAGGCGACAGGTCGTACCGCACGCCATCGTTCCCCGTCATCGTCGCCGTCCCCGACAAACAGATGAACACCTCGTCATAGCCATCACGGCTCGCCGGGAACCTGCCGGTCGTCGATTCCCACACGCCGACGTTCAACCCGTTGTGCACCCACAGTTCCGACGTCGATTCGTGAGGCTCACCTTTGATCGGGTTGGCCCGCGGAGTGGGCGCTCCGAGTGCGATCGTGTGCGCATTCGGGAGGTGCGCTGCCGGCGCGGCCTGCCCCGGACGGTTGTCGATGACGTACAACTTGCGCACCGTCTGATGCACCGTCCACGTCGAGTCCCAATGCCGCGGCGTAACCCACGCGGTGCCGGGTGCGATGTCGAACTCGCCGTCGTCGTACGCGACGGTGACCCGACCCGAGACCATGCACATCATCTCGTCGTAGTCACCGGTCGGTCCGCTGAGGGTGCC
>JANPOJ010000195.1:0-3157 GCA_031427935.1 Ilumatobacteraceae bacterium
ACGGCCCCACCCACCGCCCACAGCGCCTCGCGACGCTCCAGCGCGAAGCACTGCTCGAACATCCCCGCGGTCGCCATCGCCTCGAGTTGTTGCAATTGCAACTGCGACGATGAAGTGAGGGCCACTCGACGCACGAGGTCCTCCAGCGATTCGTACGGCCGGCCGGCGTCGATCGCCGTGGCCAGATCGCTGCCGACACTGCGAACCGAGCCGATCCCCAATCGCACTGCCACCTCGCCGACGGACTCGGCACATGGCTCGAGTGTCGCCGTGGCACGAGAAGCATTGAGGTCGGGCGAGCGCACGATCACGCCATGGCGCGTTGCATCCTGGGCCAGCGAGTGCGGGCTCCAGAACCCCATCGGCTGGGCGTTGAGCAACGCCGCGCAGAACGCTGCAGGTTCGTGGAACTTGATCCACGCCGAGGCGTAGACGAGGTACGAGAAGCTGACGCTGTGCGACTCGGGGAAGCCGTAGTTGGCAAAGGCGGCCATCTTGGTGAAGATCTCGTCGGCGACATCACCGGTGATGTTCCGTTCGGCCATGCCCTCGTACAACCGAGCCTTCAACTTCTCCATCCGCGCCCTGCTGCGCTTGGAACCCATGGCTTGGCGCAACTGATCGGCCTCGGCGGGCGTGAACCCGGCCACGTCGATGGCCATCTGCATGAGCTGCTCCTGGAACAGCGGGACGCCAAGTGTCTTGCCGAGTGAGTTCTCGAGCAGTGGATGCAGGTAGGTGATGGGCTCTTGACCGTTGCGCCGGCGGATGTAGGGATGCACGGATCCGCCCTGGATGGGCCCGGGACGGATCAACGCGACCTCCACCACCAGGTCGTAGAAGCGGCGCGGCTTCAACCGCGGCAGCGTGGCCATCTGGGCCCGCGACTCGATCTGGAACACACCAACGGTGTCGGCGCGGCACAACATCGCGTAGACATCGTCTTCTTGCGGGATGGTGGCCAGATCGACCTCGTAGCCACGGTGCTCACGGATGAGATCGACGGCATAGTGCAACGCGCTGAGCATGCCGAGGCCCAACAGGTCGAACTTGACCAGCCCGGCTGCCGCACAGTCGTCCTTGTCCCACTGCAAGACGCTGCGTTTGTCCATCCGGCCCCACTCGACCGGGCAGACCTCGATCACCGGGCGATCGCAGATGACCATGCCACCGGAGTGGATGCCGAGATGCCGCGGCGCATCCTCGATCTCGGTCGCCAACTCCAGCACCGCCGGCGGGATCCCGTGATCTGGTTGGTTGGCGGTGGTCGACACGTTGCCCCACGCATCGATCTTCTTGCTCCACGCATCTTGCTGACCCGGCGCGTAGCCGAGTGCCTTGGCCATGTCGCGCACCGCCGAGCGCGCCCGATAGGTGATGACGTTGGCGACCTGGGCCGTGTGATGGCGGCCGTAGCGTTGATACACGTACTGGATCACTTCTTCGCGCCGATCACTTTCGATGTCGATGTCGATGTCGGGAGGACCATCGCGTTCGGTCGACAAGAACCGTTCGAACAACAGCCCCAACGACACGGCATCGGCCTTGGTGATGCCGAGCGCGTAACACGCCGCGCTGTTGGCCGCGCTGCCGCGACCCTGACAGAAGATGTCGGCACGGTTGCAGAACTCGACGAGATCCCACACCACCAAGAAGTACCCGGCGAACCCGAGGTGCTCGATGACATCGAGCTCGTGGTCGATGGTGCTCCACGCCCGGGCGCGTAGCGACAGGTCTTCGTGTGCAGCGGGTCGCTCGCCGTACCGACGGCGACCACCCTGCTCGACGAGGTGGCGGAGGTACTGCATCTCACTGAGCGGTGCCGTACCCGTGCTATCGGGGTCACTCGGGCATGGGAACGGCGGCAGGTTCGGCGCCACCAGCGCCAGATCGAACGCCGCCGCCCGACCGATGTCGGCCGCGGCCTCGACGACACCGGGGTAGCGCAGGAACCGGCGGGCCTGCTCGGCACCACTGCGCAGGTGGGCGCCGGTCGACGCCGGGAGCCACGGATCGAGCTCATCGAGGCTGCGCCGGGCCCGTACCGCGGCGATCGCGGTTGCCAGCTTGCGTTGCGACGGCGTGGCGTAGTGCACGTTGTTGGTGGCCACACAGGCCAGGTCGTGGCGGGCCGCCAGTTCGGCCAAGGCGTCGTTGCGCGCCGAGTCGAGCGGATCGCCGTGGTCCCACAGTTCGACCACCACCCGGTCACGGCCGAACAGCTCGATCAGCCGTTGCAGTTGCTTGGCCGCTGCGGCCGGGCCGTGATCAACCAACGCCGACGGCACCGCCCCCTTCCGACACCCGGTCAGCACCCAGCCGTGGCCGGCCATCGAGTCGGCGATGTCGAGCAGGGTGAACCGTGGGGCGCTCTTCTCGCCGGCCAGATGACCGAGGCTCAAGGCACGTGCCAGGCGCGCGTAGCCCGTCGGCCCATCGGCCAGCACGAGCAGGTGATCACCGTGCGGGTCGGGTGCATGATGATCGGGAACCAGGCCGGTGGCGATCTGCTGGTGGGTTTCGTCTTCGTCGAGCACCTGACGAGTGGTGGCGGCACCGAGCGTGATCTCGGCACCGAACACCGTCGGCAACCCCACGGCCCTGGCCGCTTCGGCAAAGCGAACGACACCGTAGAGACCGTCGTGATCAGTCACCGCCAGAGCTTCGAGCCCCAGCCGAGCAGCTTCCTCGGCCAACTGCTCGGGATGCGAGGCGCCGTCGAGGAACGAGAAGTTGGTGTGGCAGTGCAACTCTGCATACGGCACCGTCGGCGAGTCGGGGCGCATCAGCGGACGGGTCTGGTCGGGCTCGGGCGCCTGGTAGGGCTGGCGTTTGCGGCTCCATGCCGGGCCGTCGCCGCCCGCGTTCCACGCCGGCGAGCCGGGGGCGCGACCGTCTTTGCCGCGACTCTCTGGGCCGCGACTGGCCGGGGGGCGGTCGGAGAGCGTTGCTTCCAGCTCCCACCACGGCATGTTCGGGTTGTTGAACCCCATAAGGATTCCCACTCTATCGAACACCTGTTCGATAGTTCAACCCGGAGCAGTGGAGTGTTTCACGCCCACCTGGGCGCCTCACCGCACTCCACTGGGTTTGGGGTGACGGAAAAGTGACGCGGCGTACGATGGACTGATCGTGACCGACACGTCGGCGTTCCTGG
>JANPOJ010000196.1:0-16999 GCA_031427935.1 Ilumatobacteraceae bacterium
TGATCGCGGTCGCCGAGCGCCACAACGTGACTCGTATCGCGACGATTGATCGCCGCCATTTCGCTGTGGTGCGCCCCGCTCATTGCGACGCATTCGAACTCGTCCCCGCGACGAACTAGTTGGTTCACGCAAAGTTTCGTGCCATATCCGTGCCACAACGGAGCAGAATTGGGCATCACAGGGCAACACCAGTGGGACCAGTCAACACGGCTGAGCTGGCCTTTTATCGAACGGCGCAGGTCAGAGAAACCGCCAAATCCGTTTCCCAAGCTGAGAACGCGGGTTCGATTCCCGTCACCTCGTCGAGGGCCGCCGGACGTCCGGCACTCATGTCGGTACTCGCTCGAAGACGGGAACGCCTGCGGCGCGCAGCTCGGCCAGTCGTTCGTTGCCGGCTTCGAATACGAACAGGTTGATCGACAGCTTCGACTCATTCTCCAGATCGAGCCGGGCCTCGGCAAGATCGAAGCGGGTGAGCGAATCGGACACCACTGCGACGTCGACGTCGTTGGGTGGTGGTCCCTGTTCGCCGTTGTAGCGGGCCGCCCACGACCCAAAGATGAATACCTCATTGATTGCCGGGTTGTCGCCGAACGCGTGCGCCAGCATCGGGATCACTCCGCCGACGTAGGCCAGCAACTGACGCAACACCGGTCCATAGGGCAGCTGCGGGGCCGGGTGGATGGTCTTGGCCGTACCCACCTGCTCGGTCACCACGACTCCGGCCTGCTCGAGGCGAGCAACCTCACGAGCCACCGTCTGCTGGGGAATGCCCGTGCGACGCGCCAGTTCAGCACCCGTTGAGCTACTGGTGCCCCAGAACACCTCCGCGAGGATCTGCATCTGATGCTTTGACCGGAAGATCGGAAGCAGCGCAGCAACGGGCTCAGCCATGACCGCTACCGTACACTCACATTATGAGTTGATCAACCTGAAATCTGAGTAACTACCGCTCGTTCGTTCACCACCGTTCAGGCGCGGTGCGCCGACGACGAATCGGTGGGCTCAAACTCGCCAACGTGCCCAATCGTTTCCGCTTCCCCGATCGGCGTCGATACATTCAACGATCGTGTCTGACGACTTCGGCGACCGGCTGCGCGCCGCCGCCGAAGTGCTGGAAGCGGTGGTGGCCGATCGGTCGCTGCTGGCCTCGTTGCCGTTGCAGGAGCGTACGCGGCTGCTGAACGCGGCAGGCGATGTGTACTCGCCCGACGTCGACGCGCGACGCCGCCAGATCAAGGCCGAGCGGCGGCTGCACAAGGCGCAGAAGACCCAACGCGATCAGCGAGCCCTGGACGAGACCGGCATTCGCACGCTGCGCTCGAAACCGGTGTTCACCACGCCGAACGTCTTCCCGCCGGCAGATCTGGAGCCAGACGACATCGGCAACGACGACCCTGATGCGCACGCGTCGACTGAGGCGCAGCACTGCTACGTGTGCAAGCAGAAGTACACCCAGATCCACTTCTTCTACGACCAGCTCTGTCCCGAGTGTGCCAAGTTCAACCACACCAAGCGGACGGAAACGACCGACCTCAGCGGTCGGGTCGCGCTGTTGACAGGTGGCCGCGTGAAGATCGGCTACCAAGCAGGCATCAAGCTGCTGCGCGCCGGCGCACATGTCATCATCACGACTCGGTTCCCGCGTGACTCGGCGCTGCGCTACGCAAACGAGCCGGACTTTGACGAATGGGGGGAGCGGCTCGAGATCTTCGGCCTCGACCTGCGCCACACACCGAGCGTCGAAGCGTTCTGCCAGCATCTCAACGAGACCCGGGATCGTCTTGATTTCATCGTCAACAACGCGTGCCAGACCGTGCGTCGGCCTCCCGGCTTCTACGAGCACATGATGCAGATCGAGGACGCGGCGATCGGCGACATGCCCGCGGCGGTGCACCGCTTGCTGGGCGGCTACGAGGGACTCCGCCGCCAGGACATGTTGCAGGCCAACTGGCCCGGATCGGTGGAATCGACCGGTCCCGCATCGATGCCCGGCATCACCCACGCTGCGCAGCTGTCGCAGACTCAGTTGCTGCCGGCCGAAGGCGAAGGTTCCGATCTGTTCCCGCTGGGAAAATTGGACGCGGACCTTCAGCAGGTGGACCTGCGCGACCAGAACTCGTGGCGGCTGACGCTGGCTGAGGTGTCGTCGGTCGAGCTCCTCGAGACGCAACTGGTGAACGCCGTCGCGCCGTTCGTGCTGAACGCCCGCCTGAAGCCGTTGATGTTGCGCACGCCCGAGCGCGACAAGCACATCGTCAACGTGTCGGCGGTGGAGGGACAGTTCTACCGACGTCTGAAAACCACCAGGCACCCACACACCAACATGGCCAAGGCTGCGTTGAACATGATGACGCGTACCTCGGCGGCCGACTACCACGCCGATGGGATCCACATGAACTGCGTCGACACCGGATGGGTCAGTGACGAGGATCCGGTGCACATCGCACTGCGCAAGACCGCCGAGCAGTACTTCCATCCGCCGCTCGACATTGTCGATGGCGCCGCACGCATCGTCGACCCGATCATCGCCGGGTTCACTACCGGTCGGCACGTGTGGGGCCAGTTCCTCAAGGACTACCGGCCGACCAACTGGTGACGGCCCCGCTGAGTTGCCCGGGCCGGCGTGACGGGGAGTCGACGCGCACCTACGGCTGCCCGACCGTCTCATGCGCGTAGTTGGTGAGGAAGCCGAGCTTGGGCGAGCCATCTGGCTGTGGTGACGTGCGGGATGGAGGTCACACACTTCCGCACGTGCCCGCTCTGCGAGGCGACGTGTGAGCTCGAGATCACGGTCTGATCGGCAGACGAGACGTGCGCTCCGGCAACAGTTGGCGGCGCCCGTCGAGGTGACCGACGACATGCGGATCGGCGTCGTCTGCCTTCCATGCGGCTGGGGTCACGATGCGCCGTGGGCACGGCTTCGGGTCGCCGAGGGCCGACCCGGCGTCAACACGAACATCCTCACCAACGGCGGCGGCGACGCGTACGACCCAGTGTCGGGCAATGCGGTGCTGAACAGGATTCCGGTCACCGTGACATCCGGGGACTGACAGCCCTTCGTCTAGGGTCAATGCAGCGTGATCCAACCGACCAGCCCACCCCGCCCGCGATGACGGACGACCCCGCACTGGACGAAGCGTCGGTCGGTCGGGCCGTGGCCCGGCTGTTCGACACCGCCGAACGCGTCCCGCCTTGGGAGATGGGGCCACTCGTCGAGGTAGCGTGCGATGCCGTCGGAGCCAGCAGCGGACGGCTGTTCGTCGCCGACTACGGGCTGCGAATCCTTCAGCAGGTCTCGCCGACAGGCGAGGGCGGCGAGGGAATGATGATCGAGGGGACCATCGCCGGCCGCGCGTTCGCCAACGACGAGATCATCACGTCGGCGAACGAGCCTGTTCTATGGGTGCCGCTGACGGATGGGACGGAGCGGATCGGCGTGATCGAACTGGTCTTCGACAAAGAAGACTCGGTGCGGCGCGAAATGTTGAAGCCCGTCGTCGCCGCGCTGGTGCTGCTGCTCGTGACCCGACGTCGCTACACGGACGTGTGGCACCGCTCGCGGCGCTCCGAACCGATGTCGCCCGCAGCAGAGGCGCAGTGGAGCTTGCTGCCGCCACTGTCGTGCACCACCGCCAGCGTATCGGTCGGCGGGATCCTGGAGCCGGCGTACGAGATCGGTGGTGACTCGTTCGACTACGCATTGAACGATCACCGTCTCGACTTTGCAATCGTCGACGCTGTCGGCCACGGCATGTCGGCGGTGTTGATGTCGACCGCGGCGGTCGGCAGCCTCCGCAACGTGCGACGCGAGCAGGGCGACCTGACGACCGCATACCTACACACTGATCGGTTGATCGCCGACCAGTTCGGCCAGTCGTACTTCGTCACCGGGCAGATCGGCACCCTGGACTTCTCAACCGGCATTCTGACCTGGCTCAACGCCGGTCATGTCTTGCCGATGCTCGTCCGCAACGACACCTACGCCGGGGAGTTGCAGTGCTCGCCCTCGACGCCGATGGGGCTCGGCGGCCATGTCGTAGAAGTCGCCACGGTGGCGTTGCAGCGAGGCGACCGGATCTTGTTCTACACGGACGGGATCACCGAGTCGAAGTCCCCCGACGGCACGCTGTTCGGCGAGGACCGTCTCGCCGACTTCCTCGTGCGTTCGTCGCACGACCAGGTTCCCGTTGCCGAGACCGTGCGCCGGCTCTCCGCCAATGTCGTGAGCTACGTGGGCAAGGGTCTCAACGACGATGCAACGTTGCTGTTGATCGAGTATCGAGGCGCGGGCGACGACAGCTGACGCAGGGCTCACACTCCGACCGGAAGACAACTTCCCACGCAACGATGTCGTGGTCGTCGACGCGCAGCGCCTCGCTCGCCGCGGAGACGGCCATGGTGTCAAACCCGCCCTGGGCGAGCCCGCGCTCCAATGCCTGTCGCACCCTGCGTCGTCTTCGACGATCAACACGTTCGGCTGCGTGCTCGACACCGTGCACAGCCTGCCCGATCCGCGACCACTACGAGCATCACGCCGAGCTGGTTGAGGGAGGAGTCGCCATGCCGACCGTCGAATCGATCGACCCGACCGAAGTCGCCAACCCCGGCAGCGACACCATCGGCATCTACGGCACCGGGTTCACCGACGCCACCAAAGTCTGGATCGGCGACGACGAAGCCACCTCCATGTCAGTCCAAAGCGACATCGAGATTTGGGCCACCACACACCACCGGATCACGCGTCATGATCTACGTCGAAGGCCCCACCGGCAAAAGCGAACAACCACCCGAAGCCGCCTGGCTGACCCTCGGCCAGGCCGTGAACTGACACGGCCGAGGGTCACACCTGCTGGCGATCAGTTCTTCGTCGAGCGGTCCCTGACCTTGTCGACGAGATCCTCTGCCTTGTCCTTGGTGTCTTCCACGAACTCTTTGGCCTTGCCGGCATTCTCGTCGGCCTTGCCCTGCTTCTTGAGGTCCTTGTTGCCGGTGAGATCGCCGACGGCCTGCTTGACCCTGCCCTTGGCTTGATCCAGGTTGTTGTCCATGATGTCTCCTACGTCGTTGTAAGCGATTGCGTCGACGGAGTACCCGGGGCGGCCGATAGCCAAACGTCATGCAGGCGACGTTTGCTGCCATCTCGCACTGGGTACCACCAGCATCATGTTGCTCGCATCCGGTATCTACGTCAGCGGGGGCCTCATCGGCCTCATCCTTCTCATCGTCATCATCGTGCTCATCCTCCGCTAGGCGAGCGGTCTGATTGCCGGCGCGCGGCGGGCACGATGTTGAGATCGCTGTGATCACCGACCACAATGACTCCGATGCCAAGTCGTCGCCGTCCAAAGGCTCCGCCGCCACGCCCGCTCTCCGACGCCGAACGCTTCGCCCAGAGTCTGCGGGACTCCGCGGAAGCTGATCGGCGCGCCAAACAGGCCGAGATCGACCGCAAGGCGGAAGCGGAGCGTCGCAAGATCGAAGCCGTCGAGCAGGCTGACCGGTTGAAGCGCGCCCAGGCAGCGCACCAACGTGCCGTCGAGCTGGTGAAAGAAGCGAAGCGAACCGGTCAGGGCGCGGCAGCTGCCGACGTGGCGTGGCGAGAGGCGAAGGCCGAGCTGTTGGAACTGGAAACCGGCAAGCGTCCGGCGTGGGCGGCACGACCGGTTGAGCCAACCGAACCAGCCGAGTCGTCAGAGTCGGCCGAGGCAGCCGACGAGAGCGGTACCGGCGACGGCGATATCGACGGCGACTGAGCTTGGCGAACAGATCGTTCGATGGCCATCGTCGACGTGGCGCTGCCACCCGGTCTTGGGAGGCCGGCCGATACGGCCCAACATCGCGCCCACTGCTGCCAGGTTCGTCGATCAGCGTGAGCAAACAAAGGCGCGGAATCTCTACGCGCGCTCACAGACATTCCTTGGCGACGAGGGCTCCGATCGCCCGGTCCGGCGCGTGAACGCAAGCATGATCGTGAGCGCAGAACAAGCAGCGCCAAACGGCTGCCGTTCGGTGCTATCGGCCCAAGAGGTCCCACCGGTTGCCTGAAATGTCGACGAAGACAGCGAACGTCCCGTAGGCCTCCTCCTTCGGTTCAGTCACGAACTGAACTCCCTTCTCGACCATCCGGCGGTGCGTCTCATCGAAGTGGTCGACGCGTAGGAAGAAACCCACACGACCAGCCACCTGATCGCCCACCGAAGCTGATTGCCGGGCGCCGTCGGCCTGTGCAAGGAGTACACCAGTGGTCGCGCCGGGCGGACGCACGACGACCCAGCGCTTCGAGCGCCCGTCGTTCGTCAAGGTTGGAGAGTCCTCGATGAGTTCGAAACCGACGGCATCGACGAAGAAGTCGATCGCAGCGTCGTAGTCGTTGACGATGATGGCCATCGACTCGATGTGCATCGGGTTGACCGTAGTTTGGGTTCGGGTCACGATCCGTCGCGCAGGTCTGCGAGGTGTTCGGCGGTGAAACGTATGTGATCGAAGGTCACCACGCAGCCGTCACCGGTGGGCGACTGGGCCTCGAACCCGATCATGTGCCCGTCCAGCGCCTCGCCGAGCGTGAAGACACGGATCAGGCGCCACGTCCGCCCGTCGGTCGACGCGTGGAACACGTAGACGTGGTCGATGCGCGACACGCGGAACCACACCGACCGATCGGCGACGACGAAGGCATTGGCGTCGTCGGAGAATTCACGAGTCACGACCGACACCACCATCGGCTCGGTCGCCGGGGAGAACTCGAAGCAGAACTTTGCCCAGTGCCGCTCGTCGATCCAGATCAGGAGGACCCCGGCGTCGTACTGTGCCGCAAAGTCGACGGTGACCCGGGCACTGAGCTGGAAGTCGCCTGCGGGCGGTGTGCCGAGCAGGGTCGCCGCGTTGAGCATGGATTCCGCGTCACCGGATCCCTCGCCACCGGGGTTGACGTAGAGATCGGTGTGTGCGGGTGCAGTGGCGACCACCGCACCGGCCTGCTCGTCACGGCTCCACACGTCGAGCTGCGAGGGGGTGACAGGAAACGGGAGCTCAGGCACGGGCAGCGCGTCGATCATCTCGCCGACTGTAGGAGAGTCACGTTGCGAATGACCTGTGGACCGGCGCGTACCTGGGTGCCTCGAATGACTCCACAGGGATCGTTACAGCAGGCGACGGTCGGCGGCCCAGGCGGTGAGTTCGTGACGGTTCGAGAGTTGCAACTTGCGCAGCACAGACGAGACGTGGGTCTCGACGGTCTTGACCGAGACGTGGAGGCGCGCCGCGACCTCTTTGTAGGTGTAGCCCCGTGCAATGAGGCGGAGCACCTCCTGCTCGCGCTGGGTCAACCGATCCATGTCGGGATCCGAGGTGACGGGCACCGAACCGGCGAAGGCATCGAGCACGAAGCCGGCGAGACGCGGCGAGAACACCGCGTCGCCGGCGTGAACGCGACGGATGGCATCGAGCAACTCCTCGCGCGTGATCGTCTTGGTCACGTAGCCACGCGCTCCGGCGCGGATCACGCCGATCACGTCGTCGGCGGCATCCGACACCGACAATGCAAGGCACTTGGTGTCGGGCAGGTCACCGGCGAGACCCTGCAGGATTGCCCGGCCACCACCGTTGGGGAGGTGCACATCGAGCAGCACGACATCAGGCTTGGTCGCACGGATGGCGATGATCGCCTCGTCGACCGAGCCGACATCACCGACGATGTCGACGGCATCGCCGATCTCGGCCTTCACGCCGGACCGAAACAGCGCGTGGTCATCGACGACGAACACACGAACTCGAGCTGTCATCGCGGTACCGCCAGCTCCCACTCGGTGCCAGCACCCGGCGCAGAATCCAACACGGCGCGGCCGCCGACGCGCTCGATGCGATCACGAATCGACATGGCGATGCCGTGGCGATCGCCGCCGATTTCCGCCGATGCGAACCCGACGCCCTTGTCGCGCACGAACGCGGTGATGGTGTTGGGCTCGACCTCGATGTAGACGCTGACCAGATCGGCCCGAGCGTGCTTGGCCGCATTGACGGTTGCCTCCCGTACGGCCAGCAGCAACGCGTCGACCGCAGGCGTGACCTCGACGTCGCCGACCACGACGAGGTCGACCGGCATTCCGTGATCGAGCTCGACCTCGGCGGCGATGCCCTCGGCTCGTGCGCTCAGCGAGCCGACGGCGGCGCTGGCCCTGACGTCGTAGAGCCAGCTGCGCAACTCGCGTTCCTGGCGACGCGCCAGCATGACCATCCGCCGCGGATCCGCCGCGGCTCGCTGCATCAGGGCCAGCGTCTGCAACACCGAATCGTGCAGATGCGCCGCCATGTCGTTGCGCTCCTGATCGCGGATGCGGGCCCGCTCCTCGTCGCGCAACTGGGTCGTCAGCCGGCCGACGTACGGGCCGACCAATACCGCGGCGCCCGCCAGCGCCATCGCCAAGGCGGCAAGCGCTGCCGGCAACTGCTGCACACGCACGCCGCGCGCAACCAGAGCGACAACCCCGGCGAGCGCCAGGGCCACACCACCCAGCGCCCGCAACGGCGTTGCCCGGCCCTGCAGCACGCGCTCCAGCGGGTCGCCCTCCGGATGCGCCTCGCGTCCGTGGTACCACAGCAACGCCGAGCCGCTGGCGACGACGACGGCCGGAATCATGATCGTGTCCCCCGGCCACACGCCGATGTTGCGCGCCGTCATCAGCAACCCGCCGCTCGCAGCAGCAACGGCAATCGATCTCGCCGACACGATCGCGTGGTCGGGCTGCGCTGGGAGTGGCAGCTCGTCAGGCGGAGTGCTGAGCGCGAATGCCACCATGTACAGCACCACACCGACGCCGCCGGTCAGCGTCAGCACCAGCAGGGCGACCCGCACGACGTAGCTGTCGATGCCATACCTCCGGGCAATCCCGCCGCACACACCGAACAACATCCGGTCGGTCGAGGAACGGGCGAACTCGATCCGACGATCCCCGCGATGCGATGCGGGCGTGGTGTCCATGTGCATATCGTGGCATCGAATGGGACCCGGCACATCAGGTGGCAACCCTGATCCCCCGCCACCGAACTCAGGGATCAACCAGGGTGATCCCTGATGGCGTGAACCGTCGCGCATCCGTACCGTGGAGCCCATGACCATTCTCGAGACGGAGCCAGCCGCGCTGCCACCGCCGACCCCGGCGACCCCGGCGACCCCGCCCACCCCCGAGCGACGCTGGGCGCGGTCCGACGACCGGATCGCGCTCGGCGTCGCCGGCGGGCTGGGCCGTGCCCTGGCAATCGATCCCTTGGTGGTGCGCATCGCCTTTGTGCTGCTGGGGCTGTTCAGCGGCGTCGGCATCGTGCTGTACGTCGCCGCGCTGGCGTTGCTCGCCGACTCGCCGACGTCGCCGCCGCCGTCCACCGCCCGCAGGATCGGCGGCGGCATTGCCGTGTTGCTGTCGTTGCGCTGGTTGTTCAACGGTGACGCCCGGTTGCCCGGTGCAGGGTGGGTCGTGGCGATCGGGCTGGTCGGCGCGGCGATCGCACTGTGGCGCGGACGCACTCCGATCGAACCGCTCCCGCCGCCCCCCGCCGCTGAAGTCAGCACGGATGCGACCGGTGGCTCGACCGGCGAGCGCTGGGATGCCTTGACGGCAGAGCGCCGGCGGCGGCGGCCCCCGCGGTCGCCACTGGGGCTGTTGACGATCGGCGCGGCGACCGTGATCGGTGCCTTGATCTGGCTGCTGAACGACGGCGCCGCCAACCGTGGCGCATGGGCCTTCGGCTGGGCCACGGTCGTGCTGGGCCTCGGTATGGCGGTCGGCACGGTCGCCGGCCGAGCTCGATGGTTGATCGCGCCTGCGATCGCAACCACGGTTGCTGCCGTGACGGCATCGGCCCTGAGCTTCGCCGGTGTCGGGCTGGACCATCGTTCCGGAGACCGAACGGAGTTCATCGGTGCGGGAAGCACCGTGGCCGCCCGATACCGCACCGGCGTGGGCAGCTTCGAGCTCGACCTCACCAACTATCCGGGCGGCGCCTCGACGGAGGTCGATGTTGGTGTCGGCGACCTCTCCGTCGTCGTTCCCGACAACGCCCACGTGCAGATCGACGCCCGCGTCGGCATCGGCTCGATCGAGGCCTTCGGAGCCGCGACCAACGGCTACCGACGCACCCTGACCCTCGACGACAACAGTGACGGCAAGCAACTGATCAAGCTCAAGCTGCGAGTCGGCGTCGGCCACATCGAGGTTCGCCGCGGGTCGTTCTTCGACGTCGTATCACCCGTCACCGTGGTGCCGACCTTCTTGCCCGACGTGCTCGCCAAGCAGTTCTTCGGCGACGGGACGGTGCTGTTCGTCGACGGCTCGATCGACTTCGGCGACGGACGCCGGATCGAGGCGGACGGTTCGTACCAGATCCCCATCGTCGAGCAGCGGGAAGACGGCTCCGTGCAACTCGACAACGGTGCGGTGATCCGCATCGACGGCGTGGTGGTCACGCCGGGTGGGTTCACCATCCCACGACCGTCTACTCCCATACCGCCAGGCGCTACCACGACGCTCATCCCGACGACCGAGACCACGGAGGTCAGACCGTGAAGACCCACCCATTCGACCCGGTATCGGCAGTGTTCGGGGTGCTGGCGATCATCGTCGGTATGGCCACCGTCAACTCCCGGCTCGGCAACCTCATCAACGATCGTCCCGATGCGCTGATCCCGCTGCTGGTGTTGACCGTCGGTCTGCTCGCGGTCATCGTCGCTGTTCGGAGATCATTTCAAGATGTTGACGGCGCGAGCGACGACCAGCACCACCGTGCCGAGTGACACGATCGACTGCAGCATCATCGCCATCTTCGCCCAGCGTGCCAACGGCAGCGTGTCGGTGGGGCTGAACGCCGCGGCGTTGGTGAACGACAGGTACAGGTAGTCGAAGAACTCCGGCTGCCAATCGGCAGGTGACAGGTCGGGTGCAGTCATCTGCGGGAACAAGAAGTCGGGATACGACTTCAACGCCTGCGCCCGTGCGGCGGGGCCACCTCGGTCGAGGTTCCAGTACCACATGCCGAACACGATCACGTTGGTCAGCCAGATCGCACCGCCGGTCAACAACAGCCTGGCCGCCGAGATCTCCTGCGCCTCGCCATTGAGCAACGCGGTGATCAGGCGACCCGCAGACCCGGCGTTGGCCAGTGAGATGACGGCAATCAGCAAGATGCTGACGGTCCGCAGTTGCGGCGAGTGACGGGTGATGCGACGGGGGTGGGCAATCGACAGGCCGACGCCCAGCAACCCACCCAATGTCGGCAACAACCATGTGGGCGGGATCTCGTACTGGTTCGGAATGGAGACCTGCAATGCGGTCGCGGCGACGACTGCACCGCGCACCGGCCACGTCGATTCGCCATCGGTCAATCGTCGCCACGCCGGAACGATGACGGAAGTGGGGATCAGCCGCGCGGGGAGCGCGAGCAATCGCTCGAGGTCGTCGCGCATGCCACCTTGCTCATCCGCTCGATCCTCGGGATCAGTCACCGGCAAAGTCTCGCACGGCCACCGATCACGCCGTGGTAGGCCTCAACCGCCGATCGGGCTGTAGGCGTCGACCTCGATCTCGACGAGATGTGCAGGGTCGATCAGGCGCGAGACCTCGACCATTGTCGACACCGGTCGGATGTCGGCGAAGACCTCGCCGTGCACCGCGCCGACCGCCTGCCAATCGGAGATGTCGACCACGAAGATCCTCGTGCGCACGACCTGTTCGAACGTCGCGCCGGCCTTGGCCAAGGCATCGCCGATGATGCGCAGCGTCACCCTGGTCTGTTCGCCGGCATCGCCTTGCCCGACGACGACCCCGTCGACGGTCGCTGTCGTGCCCGCAACGTGCACGTAGTCGCCGCTGCGCACCACCCTGCTGTAGCCGACAACAGCCTCCCACGGCCCGCCGGAACCCCAACGCTCGATCGCTGCTCCCATGCCCGCAGCATTGCACACGGCTCGCCGGCTGTGATCAGCGTTCAACTTCGCGTCCCCTGACGCCGATACAACGATGATGAACAACGGCGGACGCACCGGTTTCGTGAGTGCTGCCTCGGCGGCCGTGCCTGATCGAACGATCGTCCTCGCCCTCATCGCGATCGGCGTGCTTGCTGCGACCGGCGCAGCGCTGGGAATCTTCGCAGCGATTCGGAGCCGGCGGAACCAACACTTCGCCCAATTGGCGCTCTGCGACGACCTCACCGGGGTCGGCAACCGCCGCCGTCTCGACCGCGACCTGGCAATCGAGGCCCGCAACGGCGACACACCCGTCGCCGTCATCATGGTCGACGTCGACCATTTCAAGCGGATCAACGACGAGCTCGGCCATGACGCCGGTGATCAGGTGCTGCGCGCCGTCGCCGACGTGTTGCGGCGCGAGGTGCGCACCGGCGACGTGGTCTACCGCTACGGCGGCGAGGAGTTCTGCGTGCTGCTGGCCGAGACAAACACGACCGAGGCCGGCCAGGTCGCCGAGCGAATTCGATTCTCCGTCTCTCGGATGGCCCTTGCGGTCGACGATCCGCTGACCGTGTCGATCGGTGTCGCCCTCGGCAAGGGAACACACGTCGCCCAGACGATGCTGCGAGCCGACGAGGCGTTGTTCAAGTCGAAAGACGGCGGGCGTGACCGGGTCACTCTCGCCGCGCAGCCGTTGCTCGGGCCCATGGCGGTTTCACTCCACCCCGACCCAGCGCACGGCGCTACGTTTGGCTGACCACTCGCCGACCGGAGCATCCATGACCGCAATGCATTCCGTCGGCAGGCCGCGACCTGCCGTCGATCTCATGCCCGCCTACCGCCCGGGCAAGGGCGCCGCGCAGGCCGAGGCGGAGCACGGCATCACCAACGCGATCAAGTTGGCCTCCAACGAGAACCCGCTGCCACCGATCCAGGCGATCGTCGATGCCGTCGCCGCGGCAGCAACCGGCGCCAACCGCTATGCGGACCATCGCGCCACGGCGGTGCGTGAACGGCTGGCGACACGCCTCGATCTCAGCGTTGAGCAGGTCACCGTGGGCGCAGGCTCGGTTGGTCTGCTGCAACAACTGTTCCTGAGCTACGTCGACCCGGGCGACGAAGTGGTCTATCCATGGCGTTCGTTCGAGGTCTACCCCGTCTACACCCAACTGATGGCAGGTGTCGCCGTCACCACTCCGCTGACCGCCGCCCACGCATTTGATCTCGATGCGGTCGCCGCGGCGATCACCGAGCGCACCAAGCTGGTGTTGCTGGCAACGCCGAACAACCCGACCGGCACGGCGTTGTCGACCGCCGACATGGCCTCACTGCTCGACGGCATCTCACCGGCGACGATCGTCGTGATCGACGAGGCCTATCGCGAGTTTCTCGATCCAGCACTCGGCGACCCGGTGCGCGACCTCATCCCCCACTTTCGCAACGTCGTCGTGACCCGCACGTTCTCCAAGGCACAGGGCATGGCGGGCATCCGTGCCGGCTACGCCATCGCCGACCCGGAGGTGATCTCGGCGGTCGACAAGACCCTGTTCCCGTTCGCGGTCAGCGCGCTGGCCCAGGTCGCAGCGATCGCAGCGATCGACGCGGAGGCCGAGATCGGCCAGCGCGTCGCCAACATCCTCAGCGAGCGGGCCCGCGTGATCGCCGAGCTGACATCCACCGGCTGGCAGCTTCCCGACGCCCAAGCCAACTTCGTCTACCTGCCGATCGGCCAGCGCACCGACGAGATCTACCTCGGTCTCGAAAAGCGCGGCGTCGTCACCAGGCCGTTCAGCAACGAGGGCATCCGCGTGACCATCTCGACGCCCGAGGAGAACGACCGCTTCCTACGAACCCTCGCCGAGGTGATGGCCACCGCCGGACCGCGCTAGCTGAGCAACGAGGCCAGCGACCACACCGCGGCGATCAGGCCGATCGCCCCCATCAAGATGCTGCGAGCGATCGGCGCCTTGGCGAGATCACCCTCCTTCGGCGGTGGCGGCTTGATCAAGGCCATGGCGTTTCCGGCGAACAGCGCGCCTCCGAGCGCCAGGACCAGATAGGCCAGAAGGTCGTCGCCGAGGAACACATCGCAAGTCTGGCGGCCCGCTGCTGACGGCGCTACCCAGCGGCGCGACAATTCCTCAATGGCGTTCCATCATGTTGCCCTGGCCACCCGCGACACCGCTGCCACACATCGCTTCTACACCGAGGTGATTGGCTTCGAGCTCGTCAAAGTGGTCGTCGGGCCCAACCCGGGCGAGCACGGCGGCTGGAGCAAGCACTTCTTCTTCGCGACCAATCCCGCCGTCAGTCTCGACGAGGGCCTGATGGCGTTCTGGGAGCTGCACGACGACCAGATCGGCGACCAGTTCCCGGTCAACTTGAACAAGGCGATCGGGTTGCCGAGCTGGGTCAATCACATCGCCTTCGACGCAGCCACGATCGATGATCTCCACGAGCACCGCGACCGTTGGCGGCGTCAGGGCCTGACCGTCCCCGAGGTCGATCACGGCTTCTGCGTCAGCATCTACACGACCGATCCCAACCGCAACATGGTCGAGTACTGCCACACCACGCGCCCGTTCACCGATGCCGAACGCAAGCGGGCGATGGTCGTGTTGCTCGACCCGTCACCGCAGCACGACGAGCACGGTCCGGTAATCACCATGTGGGAGCCCCTGGTCCCAGTCGCCTGTTGGACGCCGTGAAGATGACAGGGTGGTGACAGCGCGGGTCGCATGTGCCTGGTGCACGGAGAGGAAGTGTTCGTGACGAAATTTGGATGGTTGTCGCCGGTTGCTGGTCACGGTGGGAGCAACTTTCAACCGATCGTGATGTACCAGGAGGAGCACATCCTCCCCCACGTGTTGCCGCACTTCGATTCGGTGTGGATCGCCGATCACTTCTACGGCTTCGACAAAGAGAAGAAGGAGGGGTTCCTCGAGGGGTGGGTCACGTTGACGTGGCTGGCAGCGAGGTTTCCCAATGTGATGCTGTGCCACCACGTGCTCGGCCACGGGTACCGCAACCCGGCGCTGATCGCCAAGATGGCGGCGACGCTGCAGGTGCTGTCCGGCGGTCGGTTCATCCTCGGCATCGGCGGTGGGTGGCGTGAAGACGAGTACCACTCGTACGGCTACGGCTTCCCGACAGCCGCGGTTCGGTTGCGCCAACTCGAAGAGGTCGTACAGATCTGCCGTCTGATGTGGACCGAAGCGCACCCCACGTTCGCCGGCACGTACTTCCAGATCGACGACGCCGCGGCGACTCCGCGACCGAACACCGTGCCGCCGATCTGCATCGGGAGCTCCGGTGAGAGGATCGGCCTGCCCATCGTCGGGCGTCAAGCCGACATCTGGAACGGCGGTTACCGCGACGATGACGACTGGAAGCGCAAGCGCGACATCGTCCACGCCGCTGCGGTCGAGGCCGGGCGAGATCCCGCCGACATCGCCTGCAGCGTCACGGTTGCCGGTGACCTCCCGGAGTCCGACGCGGCATCTGCGCAATGGGTCGAACGACTGACGCATCTGCACGAACTGGGCGTGACCTACTTCGTGATGGACTTCGGCCACCCTCTCGATGCGGAGCCAGGGCTGCGCTTCATCGAGCAGGTCATCGGCCCCGTGAAGTCGCTCGGAACATGACCCAAGACTGGACCGACTACAACAGCCACGACCCTGGGATCACCCTTCTCGAGGTCCTCGCGTACACCGCAGAGACATTGATCGTGGTCGTCGTATTGGCCGCGTGGTGGTCGCGCCGACGCGCTCGCCATTGTCGGGCGAGACCCTGACAACACCGGTTCACGGGCGAGGCCGGGGTCGGGAGCCGGGCCGTCGCCGCGGACGTAGTCCCGGTTGGACGCAAGAAACGCTTCGGCGGCGTCAACGTCCGCGAGGACCTTCGCGACCTTCTCGCGGATCGACGACCCGATGCCCGACCCGACGGGGAGTCGGAACGGAGCACCCGGCACGGTCGCCGCGGCCACGATCGCATCGATGGCGATCGTCGCATCTTCGGCGTCCGCATCGAGGTATCCCAGGAAGTCATCGAGCTCCTGCCACAACGCCTCGTACTGACCACTCCCGCCTCTGCCTCGGATCGCTGGGCTCTTGGCGGCGATGGATGTGCGAAATGCCCCCGGCTCGACCAGCACGACTCGCACGCCCTGCGACCCGACCTCCTCCGCCAACGCCTCGCTGGCACCCTCGAGGCCGAACTTCGAAGCGTTGTAGGCGCCAAGACCGCTCGAACCCACCTGCCCGCCAACACTGGAGATCTGCACGATCACTCCCCCGGCGCGACGCAGCGCGGGAAGACAGGCGCGGCACAACGCCATGGTCCCGACCAGGTTGACCTCGAGTTGATCTCGAAACTCGGCGTCGGACACCTCCTCCAAGGGCCCGACGATTCCGAAGCCGGCGTTGGAGACAAGCGCGTCGAGCCCACCGTCGAGCGCGTCGACCACGGTGCCCATCCTGGCGATAGCTCTGATGGCCCTGGCGGTGCCGCTCTCGTTGGATGAGAATCTGGGTGGTGACGGTCGGGCAGACGTCGTGTTTCTATGGCGCTCGGAGCCCGTCGTTAGCTTGACGTGGGGGTCTCAGGCGCTCCGTTTTGTTGCTTCGAGCACGCACCTCAGTTTCTTTGATCCGAGGTCCCCATCCGACTGTCACTTCGGCTGATCAATGGGAAGGAGTGGTGATGAAGGTAGTTGTCGAGCGGTGTGCGTTCTTGGACGTGCATCGTGACACGGTGATGGCGTGCGCCCGCGCGCCTGATGGGGCGGGTGGCCGCCAGGAGGAAGTCAGCGAGTTCCGCACGACGACGTCGCAACTGTTGTTGCTGGCCGACTGGCTGATCGAGCGGCAGGTCACCTTGGTGGGGATGGAGGCCACCGGGGTGTATTGGAAACCTGTCCACTGGGTCCTTGAGGACGCGGTCGGCACAGTGTGGGTGATCAACGCCCGCCATATGCGTAACGTGCCTGGCCGCAAAACCGATGTGGCTGACGCGCAGTGGGGTGCGCAGTTGATC
>JANPOJ010000197.1:0-9321 GCA_031427935.1 Ilumatobacteraceae bacterium
CGCCCCCTGTCGGTACGCCGTCTCGGCGGCCTCCACGATCTCGGTTGGGTGCAGCAGACCGAGGTTCATCGACGATGCCAGCGCCGAGTGAGCGAGCTTCCACTCTGCGGCGAGCATCGCGTCCTCATGCGGTCCGAACAATGCCAGACCGTGGTCGACGAACTCGTTCAGACGGATCAGGGCCTGCGTTCGTGTGACGGGCCACGTCCCATCGGGGTCGGCACCGAAGGTTGAAGTCGGAAGTCGGTCGAGCACTGCTCGATCGATGTCGTCGAGCTCGAACCGCTCGATCGGGGGCCAGGCGCGGCCGTCTCGCGGCGGCGGCTCACGGTTGTCGTGGTCGAAGTTCCACTGACCACCCACGGGCTCGGGGCCACCGACGCCGTTGTCGATCAGCACGCCGAGTCGTTGCCGCTGCCAACGGTAGAAGTCCTCCATCGTCAGCCGCTTCCAGCCAGCTGCCCAGCCCGCAAACTCGTCGTAGTGGCACAGGAACAGGTCGTTGCGCACCAGCTCGACACCAAGCCGCTCGAGTAGGGAACGCCCATCCCAGCTCGTCGGCTCCATCGCGATGACGCGTCGGGGGCCGAACTCGTCGAGATGCTCTCGAAGGCCTTGTCCGAGCGTGCTGGCCCGCCGGTGGTCGACCTCGAATCCCTCGACACGAAGTTCCACTGCGAAGTGCATCATCGCCGACAGCACCAGGTGCAACCGCTGACGATGCCATCGCCGGGAAGTGATCAGTGTCTCACTCTCGACGAGCAACACGCGGCACTCTCCCGGCATCCGACCCGCAAGGGCTCCGCGGGCGCGATCCAATTGATCGCCGAACACCCACACGGTGGGAATCGACGCTGCGGCCACTACGCCAGCGTGACCGCGACTGGTCCCCACGGCGGCATCAGGACGCGAACGCCGTACTGGGCAGGTCGGTGTCGCCGGATTCAAGCGCGTCGCAGATCACCGTGGCAACGTGTTCGGGAGCGAGGCCCAGCGGCATGCGCGGCATGGAACCTGCGAGCGGGTGCTCGGCCAGCCCGGTCTCGGTGTGCGGCGGGCGGGCATCGAGCACACGCACGTTGCGCCGGCGGGCTTCACGTGCGAGTGCTTGGTCGAACGCACGGACAGCTGCCTTCGACGCACCGTAGGCCGCCATCCCGGGGAGGTTCGTCTCGGCGATCACGCCCGAGATGTTGACGAGCGCACCGTTGGGTCGCAGCACCGGCAGCGCTGCGCGAGCGAGCATGATCGGCACGAACGTGTTGGTCAGGAACAGCTCCTCCATCGTGTCGACCGACAGCTCCACCACCGGTCCGAACGCCACCACTCCGACAGCGTTGATCACGATGTCGAGGTGGCCGCAGTGGTCGACGGCGGCAGCCACGGCGGCAGCACAGGCTTCGGGTGAGCGCAGGTCGAGTGCTGCGCGTGCTCCCGGAAGGTCCAGCTCACCAAGGCGTTCGACGCTGCGAGATACGAGCGTGAGGACCGCACCGCGGCGCGTCAACTCGGCACCGATCGCTCGGCCGAGCCCGCCCGTCGCTCCGGCAAGGAGCACCGACGCGCCGTCGAGCGGGCACGGTGCACTCACGGGCACCGGCCTCTCCGCGGTGAGTGGGCTGCCACGCGGCCCTGCCTCGTGCGTAGGAATGAACTGGTCGCGTCCGGGGTTAGCATCATTTAGTGTTAATTAAACCGGATCTTCGATGAAAATCTCCCAGCACGCCGCTCTTGCGAGCGACTACGACCGAGCGCACGTGAGTCGCCTGGTACGAACGAACTGGGTTCGCACGGTCGGGTGGAGCATCAGCGGAGTCATCGTGGCGCTGATCGTTGTGCAGGTGGTGTCACCGTGACGAGCACGAATCCGTCCGAGGGTTTGTCCGTGGATCGTGCATCGGGCGTCCGGCCAGGCGCGCTGGTTCTGGTCACGGGGGCCAGCGGCTATGTCGGTGGTCGTCTGGTGACGGTGCTGCTCGAACGCGGCTACCGGGTGCGGTGCTTGGTGCGCACACCGGCCAAGGTGCTCTCTGCCCCGTGGCGCACCTCCGTCGAGATCGTGCAGGGCGACGTCGGGGGTGACCTCGGTGAGGCCATGGCAGGGGTGGAGGCGGCGTTCTATCTGGTGCACTCGATCGGCTCATCGGCCGAGTGGGCCGAGCACGACCGTGTCGTCGCCGAGAACTTCCGGCGCGCTGCCGAGGTTGCAGGGATCCGACGGATCATCTATCTGGGCGGGCTCGGCGACCACTCGTCGGGGGACCTCAGCGAACACCTGGCGAGTCGTCAGGAGGTCGGGGCCGAGCTGGCCAGGGGTTCGGTACCGGTGGTCGAGCTGCGAGCAGCGGTCGTCATCGGGTCAGGGTCTGCGAGCTTCGAGATGCTGCGCTACCTCGTGGAGGTCCTCCCGGCGATGGTCACGCCGCGTTGGGTCGACACGAAGTGCCAGCCGGTCGCCGTCCGCGACGTGTTGCACTTCCTCGTCGAGTCGCTGACGGCGGACGTCACCGGTCGAGTCCTCGACGTGGGCGGGCCCGAGGTGCTGACGTATCGCCAGATGATGGCGCGGTACGCGGAGGTCGCCGGTCTGCGACGCCGGATCGTCGTACCGGTGCCGTTCCTCACGCCCGGGCTGTCGTCGCGCTGGATCGGTCTCGTCACGCCGATCCCACCGATGCTCGCGCGACCGCTCATCCAGAGCCTCGTGAACGATGTGATCGTGACGGGCGATGCTGCTGTCGACGTGATGCCCATCGAACAGCTCAGCTATCGCGAGGCAGTGGGACTGGCTCTGGGCCAATCGATCAGCGGCGACGTGCCGACCAGCTGGGCGCATGCAGAGCTGGGCGGGCGCCCACCGGCCGAGCCGCAGCCTACCGACCCGGCCTGGTCCGGTGGCGCTGTCAACCTCGATCGGCGCGAGCGGCACGTCGCAGCACTGCCGGACGAGCTGTTCCAGGTGGTCTGCTCCATCGGCGGGCGGCAGGGCTGGTACACAGGCGACTGGTTGTGGAGCCTACGCGGGGTGCTCGACTCGTTGGTCGGTGGAGTGGGCATGCGCCGCGGACGCCTTCATCCGCGTCAGTTGTCCGTCGGTGATCCGCTCGACTTCTGGCGCGTCGAGTCGCTTGCCACCGACAGCCTGCTCCGTCTGCGCGCCGAGATGCGCCTTCCCGGAGACGCCTGGCTGCAATGGCAGATAGAACCCGACGGCGGCGGTGCAACCATCACCCAGACGGCACGATTCCACCCGCGCGGGCTCCTGGGTCGCCTGTACTGGATCGCGGTCGCGCCCTTCCACCGATTCATCTTCCCAGGGCTCCTCACCGGCATCTGTGCCGATGCCGAGCGGCTGCACTCGTTCGTCCACGCGCCTCGCCGTGACACACTCGAACCACCCACAGGTCCGTCGTCAACCGACCCTGCACGCGACAAAGAGAGCTACGCATGACCGAACCAGCGACAACACAACCGATCACCGAGAACAGCGAGACGACCCTCGCCACGGGTGTTTCACCTGAGCAGCTGGCGGGTCTGCGCAGGTGGAACCTCGGCCTGAGCGTGCTGCATGCAGCGCAGGCCGCCCTGATCCTCGTGATGGCGAGCAACTTCGCCATCACCGTCACGTCCACCTTCCCCCAAGGCCCTCCCGGCACGCGGTTGACGACACCGGAAGGACTGTTCAACGTTGCGATCGGCCCGGCCATCGCAGTGTTCCTGCTGTTGGCCGCGTTCGACCACTTCGCCACCGCAACCTTTGCCCGCCACACGTACGAGAGCGACCTGGGCCGAGGCATCAACCGGTTCCGGTGGGTGGAGTACTCGGTCAGCGCCACCCTGATGGTGCTGTTGATCGCGTCGTACAGCGGCATCACCGACATCACCGCCGTGCTTGCCATCGCCGGTGCGAACGTCGCCATGATCCTGTTCGGCTGGCTGCAGGAACGCATGAACCCGCCCGGACGGAAATCGACGACGATGATGCCCTTCTGGTTCGGCACGATCGCCGGTGTTGCACCGTGGGTGGCGATCTGGGTGAACGTGATCGGTGCTCCCCAGGTACCGGGCTTCGTCTACGGCATCGTGATCGCCGAACTGGTCTTCTTCTTCAGCTTCGGGCTCAACCAGTGGCTGCAGTACCGAGGGATCGGCCGCTGGCGCGACTATGCCTACGGCGAGAAGACCTATCTCGTGCTCAGCCTGGCGGCAAAATCCCTGCTCGCCTGGCAGATCTACGGCGGATCCCTGGCCAAGTGATCCATGTTCCGGCCCGTGCAAACCTCCAGTGAAGTCTCACCGGTCGGTGGACGGAGGGTTGTCGTCCGTCTCGGTGGCACGGGCCGGCAACGGTTGACGGAAGAGGCCTGATGGAACCGGGGCACCTGCTCGAACGAGTGCCAGATGCCACGATGGCGACGAGCCGAGTGCCCACCGCAGGCCGTTCACGGCGGCTCTGCCGATGTGGGCACTGACGGCGCTCGGTGCAAGCCCGATGACCCCGCTGATCGAGAGGGGAAGTGTGGCGACGGCGGCACGGAAGAGCGGTCGATAGCCGAGCTGGACCGCAAACGGCAGCGGTGGATGACGGAGAAACTCGACCGCATTCCTCTGCGCCTCGCTGCTGGCGAGCGCCGGATGCTCGGAGACCCACCGCGAGAGCTCCTCGGCAGACGAGGGGAGAGGCGACGCGTCGAGCAACGCTCCAATTCGCGTCTGCTCTTCGACAAATCGGTCGGCCTCCTCGCTCGTGAGCGGCCGAGGCCCGAACGTCTGGAACGCCACGAGAAACGAATCGGTCAAGACGTTGTGGACCCACGCTGCCATCGCCGGGTTGCCGGCGCTATACGGCTTGTCGCGCTCGGAGCGCCCTCTCACCGGCTGATGAGCCGTCCGGACTGCCCTGACAGCGGCTTCGACCTCGGGGATCGCTCCATAGGTGGTCTCGGTGACGTACACCGACGTGCGGTTGAGTCGCCCGAGTGGATCATCCCGATAACGCGAGTGCTGTTCAACTCCAGCCACTACCTCCGGATGAGCAGTCTGGACGAGCAGCGCGCGGATCCCGCCGACGAACGCTGCCGCGTCGCCGATCACCCGCCACGAAACCGAGTTTGGCCCGACCAACCCCGGATCACCCATGTGCTCGAGGGTGTGTTCGAGCGCTTTCGGGCCGTGGGAGAACAGCGATGTCGTGGAACCAACGATCTTGTCGCGCACCGCACCTATCACCTTGCATTGCTACTCGTCGCCGCTTGCAACCGTCAAGACACAAAGACGGCGAGCTACGAATGCCGCACGCTCGATGCTGGCACCGGTGGCTGCGTGGATCGGCACGTGTCTGTTCACCATTGCACTTGGCCGGATGGCTCGGACTTCCCGCCACTAGCACGAGATGCGTGGGAATGCGCGCCCTTCCATCGGGGTTTGTAACGTCGGTGTCCACTACAACGTCGACGAATTCGGCCGCAACGCGGCGACCCCAAATCGTCACCACCCTGAAGGATTGCTTCCATGACTGATATGACCATCGACATCGGTATCGACGAGGTCGACCGTAGAGCGATCACCGAGGGCCTCTCACACCTGCTCGCCGACAGCTACACGCTCTACCTCAAGACGCACAACTACCACTGGAACGTCACTGGTCAGATGTTCCAAACCCTTCACCTGATGTTCGAGACGCAGTACAACGAACTCGCACTGGCTGTCGACCTCATCGCCGAACGCATTCGTGCCCTCGGAGCGCCGGCACCGGGCAGCTACCGCGAGTTCGCCGCACTGTCCTCGGTCGCGGAGGACGACGATCGGCCCGATGCCACCGAGATGGTCCGTCGCCTCGTCAAGGGCCAAGAAACGGTCGCCCGTACCGCCCGTTCGATTTTCTCCGCCGTGGAGAAGGCCCACGACGAACCCACCGCTGATCTGCTCACCCAACGCCTACAGGTCCACGAGAAGACAGCGTGGATGCTCCGCAGCCTCCTTGCCTGACGCCGCAGTGATCAGGGCCGCGACGCCAGGACCGCCGGCCCTTTGAGTGCTGCAACGTTCCCGTGAACGCCGCAGTGCACGCCGAATGCGGCGGCGGCCGTGGCCGAAGCAGCACCGGTGAGACGGCTCGTCATGTTGGCGGCATCGCACCTCGGGTGCGCTCCGCTACCCGATGGCACCCAGGTGCAGCGCTGCCGCCGAACGACTGGCCGATCGATCCCGACGGACGCCCTCAAGCCGCATGGAGGCGTCGGGCGGTTCGGCTCGCGAGCAGTCCGGTAGAAGCGGAGGTCCCAGGACGCGAAAAACCTCAGCTGAGCAGGGGCCGTGCGGTGGGCGAGGGGGACTTGAACTTTCGTTGAAGCGGTGCCGGCTGGTGTTGCTCAGTCCGTCTCGTACCGTTTGATCTGGTCTTTCGCGATTTGGCGTGCTGAAGCATGCTGTGGATAACCAGACGGTTTCTACCCGTCCGGTAGAAGATCCGGTAGAAGCCAAGGCCGGGCGTGAGTCAGAGCCAATGATCGCACTTGTACGATCATCGCAGTAGTGCGATATACTCAGAAGACGTGGCCGACGTAGAGCTGCATGACGAGATCGTCGACTGGATGGACTTGCTCGATGAACACGAGTGGGACCGGACGGTCGTCGTCATCGATCGGCTCGCCGCGCTCGGCTCGTCGGCACGCATGCCGCTGTCCAGGACTCTGGGCGAGGGCCTGTTCGAGCTGCGGTTCGCGCTCGGACCCACAGCAAGGCGGATCACGTACCGGTTCACCAAAGACGGAAGGATCGTGCTGCTCACGACCTTCCGCAAGCAACGCAACAACGAACGCATCGAGATCAGCCGGGCGCGCAAAGCGGCCGAGGAATGCGCCCGCACGAACCCATGAAGGAGAACACGATGGCCAACTATTCCCGTTGGGACGACATCAAGAACAAGCGCCGCGAGCCAGCCCCTGACACGCGGACCGAGGTCGAGCACGACCTCGCGCTCGGTCAGCTCATCTACGACCTGCGTACCGAGGCCGGACTCAGCCAGCGCGAGCTCGCCGAGCGCATGGGCACCACGCAGTCGGTGATCTCCCGTCTCGAGGAAGGCGGCGGGGCCCGGAACCGGATCGACACCCTCGCCCGTGTCGCCACCGCACTCGACCGGCACCTCGTCGTGTCGTTCCCCGAGAAGGTCCCTGCCAAGCTCAAGAACGCCGTACAGGTCGCTTGAGCTCGGCAGACGCAACCGACGTCATCGGGAGCCAGACTGGGCGACATGTCGATAAGTCGTGCGACCCCCGTGTCCTGCCGAGGGAGGCGGACCAGATGACTGCGGGAGAACGTTCGGTCCTGTCGTCGGCTTTCATCGATGCTTGGTCGTCGTCTCGTGTGTTGGGTGAGGCAGGTCCGCGTGCGTTCGCGCGCGGCGTGTCGTATCAGCATGACCGGAGGGTCGAGCTCCTCGAGCTGGATGTGAGCCGGGTTCGTGCGCGTGTGCGAGGGACGATCCCCTATGGCGTGACGCTCGGACTGTCGGGTGTGGATGCATCGTGGTCGTGTACGTGCCCAGTCGGTGAGGACGGTGCGATGTGCAAGCACGTCGTCGCCGTAGCGCTCGCGGCGATCGGTGATGACGACCCGGACTCGGTGATACCCGCCACCGCGTCCGCATCGGCTGCCGACGATCCGGAGGTGGCGCGCTTCGTCGCCGGACTCGATCACGACGAACTGGTCGCGATCATCGTCGCCCAGGCCGACGTGGATTGGCGGTTGCGGGAAAAGCTTCGTGCGCGTGCAGCGGCCACCGTGAACGCACCGGTTGATGAGCGCGCCTGGCGCCGCCGAATTGCGGAGGCGTTCGCGCCGTACGGCGATTTCGTGGACTACCGCGAAGCGGATGGATGGGCAGACGGGGTAGGTGACATGCTCGACGCTGTCGGCGAGCTCGTCGATACCCACCCGGCGCAGGCCGTCTCATTGCTGGAGTACGCGTACGAGCAGGCGAACGCTTCGATGCAATGGATCGACGACTCCGACGGCTACCTCACGGGCATCGCGTCCGACATTGCAGACATGCACCTCGCCGCGTGCGACATCGCCGCGTCCGATCCGGTCGCGTTGGCCCGACGATTGGTGGACCTGGAGCTGACATCGGAACTCGACGGGTTCCACCGCGCTGCGGCCACGTATGCCGATGTGCTCGGCGTCGCCGGCCTCGCCGAGTACCGACGGCTGATCGAACCAGCGTGGACCACGATCGGAAATGGCGACGATCTCGACAGCAACCGGGACTACACGATCCGCGAAGCGATGATCGGTGTCGCGCTCGCGTCCGGAGACCCGGATGACGTGATCCGAGTCCGCAGCCGATCCCTGCGGACCCCCGACGATTACCTCGAGATCGTCCGTGTGCTCACCGGCGCGGGACGGTCGGTCGAGGCGATCGACTGGGCGCAGCGCGGTCTGACGGCGATGGCCGAGCGAACCTGGCAGACGCCACCTCTGCGCGAGGCACTCGCAGCGCTGCTCCGCGGCACGGGTGACACGGTTGGCTCGATCAGACTGTTCGACGACGAGTACCACCGCACTCCTTCGTTGACTTCGTACCGCCGTCTGCTCGACGAGGCCGACCTGCTCGGCGAGCGGGCGACGTTCCGGACGAAGGCCCTCGAACACCTGCGCCGCAAGGTCGCAACGCAACCAGCGACCGGTCGTGGCCGTCCAGCAGATGTGCTGATCGAGATCCTCCTCTTCGACGGTGAGATCGACGACGCCTGGGCGGTCGCGCGTGAACACGAATGCGACGAACGGCTCTGGCTCACACTCGCCGCAGCCCGCCAGCACGACCATCCACTCGACGCGATCCCGATCTACGAGCGAGCTGCGCTCGCCGCGATCAACACCAAGAACAACAAGGGCTACGCCATCGCTGTCGACCACCTCGGCCGCGTCCGCCAACTGGCGGAGCGAGCCGGCGAGCCGTCGCTGTTCGTTGGGCTGATCGCCGAGATCCGCACGAAGCACAAGCCGAAACGGAATCTGATGGCACTCCTCGATCGCAACCGCTGGTGAGCGATCGAACCGCCCTGGACCGTTCGATGTCCACGATGAACTCGGCGAGCGCGCCGAGAATCCGTGTCGGGAAGTTCTGATCCAGCGCGAGGCGCACAGGCCCCCGCGACGCCATCAGGCTGCGGGAACCAAAGTGCCGAGCGAGCGCTCCAGATCGATGGCTTCTTCGAGACTCTCACGGGTCTCATCCGGATAGAGCCGGGCGACATCGTCGAGCGTGTACCCACGGCCAGCCAACGCCGCGATCGTCACGGTGGTCAGTCGTGATCC
>JANPOJ010000198.1:0-2093 GCA_031427935.1 Ilumatobacteraceae bacterium
GCAACACGCAGTTGGCCGTCGCGTGACCGTCGTGGAGACGGTCAGCGTGGGACCACCTCGGCCTCCGGCTCGGGTCAGCGGCCGGTCCAGGTTGGGGGGCGGCGTTCGGTGAACGCGGCTTGACCCTCGACGGCGTCTTGCGAATCGATGGCCCGGCGGTAGCTGTCGAGCGATTTCAGCGCAGCCATCGCCTCGTCGGTCGACAGGTTGATCGTGCGGCGTTCGATGTCGAGCAACGCGGCGATGCTCAATGGGGCCGATGCGGCAATGGCGTCGGCCAGTTCGCCGGCCGCCACCAGCAGGTCGTCGGCGGGCACGACGCGCGAGATCAGACCCCAGCGCTGACCTTCTGCGGCGTCCATCCGTCGCCCGGTCAGCAACAACTCGCGGGCCACGTGTGGGGGCAGCAGTCGCGGCAGCTTGACCGCACCGGCGTCGGGGAGGATGCCGAGCGCGGGCTCCGGCAGCCAGAACTGGGCGTGATCGGCGGCGACGATCAGATCCGCTGCCATCGCGATCTCGAACCCGCCGCCGACCGCCATGCCGTTGACCGCCGCGATCACGGGCGTCGATCGATCAGGCAGCTCCGGGAAGCCGCCGAACCCGCCGACTCCGTAGTCACTGTCGAATTCCTCATCGGCGGAGAGATCCCACCCGGCGGAGAAGAACTTCGGCCCGGCTCCGGTGACGACGATCGCCCGCACGTCGCGATCACGGTCGAGTGTGGCGAACACATCGCCCAGTGCTGTGCTGGTGGCCGCGTCGATCGCGTTGGCCTTCGGTCGATCGATGGTGACGATGGCGGTGGCGCCATTCAGCTCGACATGAAATCCGGTCATGTGATCTCCTCCAACCAGAAGGCGTCGACGGCGACGGCTCCGCTGCGGCCGACGAGCACGGGGTTGAGCTCGACCTCGACCGCGCTGGTGCCGACCAGGGCTTCGGTCAAGGTCACGACGAGGGTCACCAGCGCGTCGATGTCTGCGGCCGGCCTGCCTCGGAACCCGCACAGCAGTGGGTAGCTGCGCAACTTCGTCAGCGCCACGCGCACGTCGCCGGCGGTCACCGGCGCGAGCAGGTGAGTCACGTCGCCCCACAGCTCCGTCGTGACGCCACCGAAGCCGAGCGTGACCAGCCAGCCGATCGGTGGATCGCGGCGTACCGCAACGAGCACCTCCGCAACGACATCGGTCACGGTCGCTTCGACGAGGTAGTGCTCCGCGAACGGCATCGATGCCAGTGCTTCGACCATCGCCTCGTCGCTGCGCAAGCCGACCCTGACCGCCCCGGTCTCGCTCTTGTGAGCCGCGCCGAGGCCCTTCAGTGTGACCGGGTAGCCGATCTCGACGGCAGCCGTGACGACGTCGGTCGCGGCGACCACGGTCCCGGTGGGAACATCGATGTTGTAGGTGGCCAGTCGAAGCTTCGCTGCTGCTTCGTCGAGCAGCCGAGTTCCGCTCGCTTCGGCAACCGACGCGTGCGGTGCGTCGCATCGGGTGCCGACGGTCGCCGCCGCTCGCAGCGCGGCAAGACCCTCGGTGAGGCCGAGCAGCGGTGTGATGCCGCGCTCCACGATGCGGGCACGCACGGGCTCGTTGAGGCATTCGGCCATCGTCGCCACGATCACGCCGCGGTTGCCGGTCGCATCGGCAGCGTCGGCCAGCGCGTCGGCGGCGACGATCCACGACGACGGGTCGTTGTCAGGGCTCGGTGGCGCGTCGAGCACCAACATGGTCGCGTCCTGCGGCCCGTCCATGACCGCGGTGAAACACCGGGCGATCGCCTTGCGGTCGCCCCACATGAACGTGTGGTAGTCGAACGGATTGCTGACGGTGACCAGTTCGGTCAGCGTCGACTCGATGCGATGTTGGTGCTCGTCGTTGAACGGCTCGAATCGCAGCGGGCCGTGCTCGGCGTGGTCGGCCACCAACGAGGCCTCGCCGCCGGAGCAGCTCATCGACACGATGCTGGTGCCGCCAAGACGCCCACCGTTGTCGAGCAGCTTCAGCGTCTCGAGCATCTCGGCGGGCGTCGTCACGGTGGCCACGCCGTAGCGGGCGAACAGTGCGTCGTAGGCCGCGGCCCTGCCCGAC
>JANPOJ010000199.1:0-1640 GCA_031427935.1 Ilumatobacteraceae bacterium
GTGCGTCTTTGGGTGCTGCAGCACAGTCGTGATGGGCGAACGTGTCGCCGATCTCAACGACGTCGTCACCGACACGGAACTCGTTGCCACAAATTCGACAGCTCGTCTTGTCAGGCCCAGTGGCAGTCAGGCAACGTGAAGGCTGACCTCCTCCGAGGCCACTTCAGCTAGACGGTTGTACCGAACGCATGACCGCCGATCGGCGCTAGTCGTTGGTCTGTGCGAGCAATCGTGAATCATCACACCTTCAGTCGAAGGCGGCCGTCGCTGTCACTTGGGAACACCACCGAATCGAGACAATCGACAGGCTGACCTGTCGCTGCGACAGGCCAGCCTGTCGTTGCAGGAAATACTGATGTGGTCTCCGGCGGCCGAGTTGGCGAAGCCCGAACCGTCAGTGACGCCGCACCGACCGCCAGGCCCACACCAAAGGGATGGCGGCCAGCACATCGGTGGCATGCACGCCGTGGTCGCGGCTGAGGGTCAGCACCACGGGACCCTCGAGCGGATGACTGACAAAGACCCACGCCGCGGCGGCCGCCAGCGCGACGGCAACGACCGCCACGTCTCGATACCAAGGTGACCCGCCGCGCACCACCCCGGTCTATCAGTGTCACGGGGTGGTCGCGGCGGGCGCCTCGGCGATGACGGGCAGCGGAGCGGATCCCGTGGACGTACTCGTGTCGCTGTACAGCGAGTCGCCACAGGCTCGAACCGCGGCCGGCGCAGGATCGGCGACCACACCGGTGACGACGCCGTTGTCGATCGTCAGCGCCGGCAGGCACGCCTCGTTGATCTGGTCGACGGATTGGCCGTCGAGGACGCGCTCCATCATGGTGCGGCTCACCGGGCCGTAGATGAAGAGCCCGAGCGGGGAATCGAACAGACTCGCCCCATCGACCACGTCGTGCAGGCTGGTCGTGGCCGACGCCACGAGGGTGCCGAGCGGCGACACATACCACTTTCCACCTGATTGCACCACCGAGATCGATGGCAGGCGATCGAACCCGCTGGAGAGTATGAGCAGGCCGAGACCACCGAGCGCTCCGGAGTCACCGCACAGTTGGTAGCCGCCGTCGACGGCCTTGCCGATCGCGCTGATCGAGAACAGCGCCTCGGCGCCGTCGCCCCGGTAGGTGGTGCAGCCATCGGCACGTTCGATGGTGAAGGGAAGGGGATCGCCGGTCGGCTTCGTCGGGAACTCCAACGGCGTGATGATGCCGTCGGGGTCGGCGGAGGCGGAGGAATCCTGGTTGTAGCCGGCAGGCACGGTGCCCTCGGCCTTGAACGTCAACGGACGCAATGTGAGATGGTCGCCTTCACCGATCGTCTCGTAGGTCAACCCGGAGATGGCCACCGACCAGCCGTTGGCCCGAGCGCGCACGATGCCTGCCTGGGCGTTGTCGACCCACGACTGGGCCAACCATGCCATCGCGTCTTCGCCGGGGGCGAAGGTGTCGAGCGCCGCTGGAAGATCAAGCGCACTCAGTCCGGCGAACAGCGCGTCGACCGCCTGCTGTGGCGAATCGAAACCGACCGGTGTGCGGGTCACTGGGCCCGGTTCGTCGAGGTGCGCAGCACGGCGTACATACTCGGCGGCCGTGTATTCGATGCTGATGTACCAGCGGCCGTCGCGCTCG
>JANPOJ010000200.1:0-7391 GCA_031427935.1 Ilumatobacteraceae bacterium
GGGCTTCGACCCGATCCGCCATTCGGAGCGCGCCAGGGCCCGGTTCCGTCAGGTGAGCCAGCGGCTGGCCGACGTTGGCCTGGTGGCGCCGGTGGTCGGCTCGTTGCTGGGCTCGACCTGGCGCATGCCCGAGCACGTGCGAACCATCCCGACCTACACGACCAAGCCGACGTACTACACGGAGGCGATCAAGGACTACCTGCTGCGGCGGGCGACCTTCCTGGGTGACGAGCAGCAGCGCGCCAACCTGTTGTATCGCGGTGGCCTGGACATCCACGCGACCTTCGACCCCAACCTGCAGGCACTCGCCGAGCAAGCGCACGAGGTGCTGCCCAAGACCAAAGTCGGCATCGAGAACGCGATCCTGACGCTCGACACCAAGACCGGCGCGATCCGGGCAATGGTCGGTGGCAGCGGGTTCCAGCCGCGCACCAACGAGATCAACATGGCGTTGGTCCCTCGCCAGACGGGGTCGAGCGTCAAGATCTTCATCCTGGCAGCGGCGCTGCAGGCGGGTGTCCAACCCAACGATGTGATCGACGGGACATCGCCGTGCGCCCTGCCCGACCCCAATACGCCGGGCGTGCCGTTCGTGATCACCGATGCGGTGTCGAAGCCCGTCGGGCCATTGGAGAACATGACGTGGTCGTCGATCAATTGCGCGTTCGGGCGACTGTCGCAGATCGTCGGGTTGCACCGCGTCGTCGACACGATGTACCGCATGGCCGACTCGCCGTACCTGCAACCCGGCTTGGCGGGCCGCGTGGCGATCGAGCCCCACGCCTCGCTGGCCACAGGCGCCAACCCGATGTCGCCGCTCGACATGGCCTCGGGCATGCAAACCATCGCCAACCAGGGCTTGCACCACGACCCGTACTACGTCGACTACATCGACAAGGCCGACGGCACCCGGCTGTACACCCACGACGATCCCGGCGTGCAAGTGCTCGATCCCAACGTGGCGCTGACCGAGGTGTCGGTGCTCAAGGGTGTGCTCACCAACGGCACAGCTCGCCAATCGTTGGCCAAGTTCCCGTTCCCAGCCGCCGGCAAGACCGGGACGCAGACCTTCAACACCAACTCGTGGTTCGTCGGGTCGACTCCGGAGTTGACGACCGCGGTGTGGGTCGGCGATCCGGATGCGTATACGCCGATGGTCTGCGGAGTCAAGATCAACGGAGTGCCCATCTGCAACACACAGGAGTTCGTCGACGCCGACGGCATTCGTGAGGTGCAAGGCGGCACGTACCCGGCACGGATCTGGGGTGCCTTCATGGAGCCCGCTGTCGCCTCGCTGCCGTTGGAAGATTGGCCGGCCGCACCGCCGCCGGCGCGCAAGCCGGTGCGGTTGTACCTGCCCGGGAACGAGTGCCTGGCCAAGCTGGTCAGTGGTGCATTGCCGACGGCCGGCGGCTCCACCACCACATCGATTACGACGTTGCCGCCGGACCCAGAGGGATCGACGCCGCCGCCCACCGCTGCACCCCGGCCGGTGCTGAAGGCGATCCCCAGCGACACGACGATTCCGCCCGATGTGATCGACCCGAAAGCGCCGTTCCCCACTGTGCCGATCGCGGGCACCATCGTCTACCTGTGTGAGAAGCCGCCAGGCGGGGTCGTCATCACGGGCAAGAAGAACCAGATCGCCACGACGACGACCCAAAGTCCCTGATAATCAGCCGTGCACCGCGGCATCGTGCTCGCTCGCTGGTAAGAAGAAGCCGTGAACGGCGAAGCACTGTGGGAACTCCAGCAACTCGACACCTCTCTGCACCAACTCCAACGCCGTCTCACGAGGTTGCCGGAGGCCGAAGCCTTTGCCGATGCCGAACGCCGGATGGCTACCCATCGCGCCGCCATCACCGCCGCGGGCACCCAGCTGAGTGAAGCCGAGACCACGATCGAGACGATCGAGCACGAGGCCGAGCAACTGACCGCCAAGCGCACCCGTCTCGAGCAACAACTGAAGATCGTCACCGAGACGCGCCAGGCCGATGCACTGAGCCACGAGATCGAGGTGCTCAACGCGCATCGCGACGAGCTCGACGATCGCGAGTTGGAGGCCATGGAGCAGCAATCGGCCGCCGAGCAACGACTCGCCGAGCTCGCTGCCGAGGAAGACGCCGTCGTGGCGATTTGGGATGTCGCCGCTGCACAGCTTGCCGTTGCCAAAGGTGCCGGAGCCGACGAGGAAGCCGAGCTGACCGCGAGGTACGAGGCCGACCGTGCCGCGTTGACCGGTGAGGAGGTCGCGCTCTACGACGCGCAGCGTGCCCGTCACGATGGGATCGGCATCGCCAAGCTCGTCGGGCTGAAGTGCGATGGCTGCCATCTCGACCTGTCGCGGGCCGAGGTCGACGGCTTCAAGTCGCTGCCCGCCGGCGAGCTCGTCGACTGCCCGCAATGCGGGCGCGTGCTGGTCCGCTGACGTCGCATGTTCCTGTGGTTCATCGGCACGTCGGTCGTCTCGGTGTGGTACGTCTTTCGTGACCCTCGGTTCGACTACCGCCTGCTGGCGATGGGTGCGCTGGTGCCCGACATCATCGACCTTCCGAATGGCCACGCCCGCTGGGCGCACAGCCTGACGGTCTCGGTCGGCGCGCTGGTGGTGGTGATGTTGGTGACCGCCGGACGCAAGCCGATCCGCAGGTTGCTGCTCGCCCTGCCGATCGGGATGCTGCTGCACCTCGTGTGGGACGGCGCGTTCGCCTCGACGAAAGTGTTCTGGTGGCCGTTCACCGGGTCGTGGGGGAACGTACGCGTGCCCTCGCTCCAGCGCGGGTGGTCGAACATCGCATTCGAGATCGCCGGCGCCCTGTTGCTGGCGTGGATGTGGCGGCGATGCGAGCTGTCGGATGCGCAGCGCCGCAACGCATTGATCCACCACGGTCTGCTGATGCAGCCAGCCATCTAGCCGCTGCGTCTCACGATCTGATTCACTGGTCGCGTGCTGGTGCTCGTTCGTCATGGTCGCACGGAGGCCAACGCTGCCCGAAAGCTGCAAGGCCTGCTCGACCTCCCGCTCGACGATGTCGGGCACGCGCAGGCCGCGGGCGTCGCCGGCTGGCTCGGCAAGCCCGATCGGGTGATCAGCTCGCCACTGGTGCGTGCCCGCCAGACGGCCGAAGCGTTCGGGATGCCGTATGAGGTCGACGACCGTTGGGTCGAGCTCGACTTCGGGAGCCTCGATGGCGTGCCCCTTGCCGATGTCGATGACGACATCTGGACGACCTGGCGCTCCGACCCGCACTACCGGGTCGGCGGTGGCGAGACCATGCAGGAGATGCACAACCGCGTCGTCGCCGCCGCGGAGGAGTTGCTGGTCGACGCCAAGGACCAGATGATCGTGGTGACGTCGCACGTCTCGCCGATCAAGGCAGCCGTCACGTGGGCGCTCGGCGTCGATGTCAATGTTGGCTGGCGATGCCATCTCGACCAGGCCTCGGTCTGTCGGATCCTCGCCGGCCCGACCGGGCCCGTGTTGCTCGGTTACAACGAGACGCGTCGGGTCGACACGTCGTGGCAACCGTTGGGTTCGCCTCGCTGATTCAGACGATGTAGCTGCGCTGCCGGGCCTACGTGGCGAGATCAGGGCTGTAGTCGCAATAGATGTGCTTGTAGCCCGACGGGAGATCATCGAACGCGGCTACCTGCGAGGCCTCATCGGCCGACCAGAACCACTGCAACCACTGGTTGGCCATGTCGGTCTCGCTGCCCTCGATCGAGCTGCCGACCTCGCCACCTTCGTTTCCGAAGTTGGTCTGTGCCGAGTTCACGCCCAGCAGCTCGCCACCTGCCGGGGCGAGGTCGACGATCCGGCACGCAGCCCAGAAGCGTTGGCCGCGCACGCCGGCATCGAACAGTTGGCCGAGGGTCATCGATCCACCGCTGAGCACGATCTGGTCGACGTCGGTGGGGGATAGCTCGATGTTGAGGTCCTCTGGGTCATAGAGCGTGTAGTTCCAGACAGACTGGCCGGCGTAGACCGACTGGCTCGGCATCGCGTTGTCGAACGCCGCGGACATCGTCTCGATGTCGCAGCCGTTCGCGGAGGGGCTGCCTCAACGTGCAGTCAGACGCACATCAGGTGTGTCGGGTGATCGAACGTCCGCTGACCACGGTCGGCACGATCAACATCCATCGGTCGATCGGCCCCGGTGCCCACGGATGGGTCGGAAGCGCTGCCAACCTGTCGCGCGCATCCTCGCCGACGACCTCCCACAGGTTGCCGCGGACCAAGACGCTCCAGCCCGATTCGGCGACGGGGTCGACGTGGTCGGCCTCGAACGCAACGCGGGCGCCGTCGCCGAGGTTGTGCAGCATCGAATCGCCGGCTGTGCGGAAGGCGATGTTGCCGTCGATCGCCACGCAGTTCACGGGCAGGACCATCGGCTCGCCGTCGTAGACGAACCCGACACGACCCACGGCGACGCGGGTGATAAGACGCCAGCACACCTCCACTTCGAGGTCGTCGTAGTTCACGACATAATGCTGTTCATCTGTGGAGTTTGATAGTTGCCTCACGCCTCAAATCGTGAGGCACCACCCCCTGTCGAACCAGGGCCGAAAGACTCTGTCTGGCGCAGCGTGCTCGCCGATTGTTTACCAGCGCAGGTCATCGGGCAGACCTCCATCCAGTCGCCCGACGGGCGAATGTCACTGGACCAAGGTGATCACCATGGGAGCACTGAGCATTCTGCTGATCGCAGCCGGAGCGATATTGACCTGGGCTGTACAAGACAACTCGACCGGATTCGACCTGCACACGATCGGGATCATCCTGCTCGTCGTCGGGATCGTCGGACTGATTGCGTCACTCGCCCGCGGCACGATGATGGGCTTTCGCAGCGTTCGAGAGAGCCATGTCTCCGGCGACGGCCGCACCGTTGTCGAAACCGAGCGCACCGCCAACTTCTGAGCCGACTTTCGGTTGCCCCCACGAACAGTTGACCATCGAGGTCTCGAGAGCTGCATGGGGGAGGCGGTGTGTCCGGCGCACGGTCCGGACCGAACGCGCCGAGCCGGGACGGTTGTGGCCATCAGCGGCATCCGCGTGTAGGGAATCGTCGCCACTGATCACCCGTTCGGGTGATCAGAGCGGCAAAGTGTTGGCGAGACGAGCTAACGGCCGAGGCCAGCACGGATCGACGCGAGCGCCTCGGCCATGGCGTCGGTGATGTGGCCGGGGCGGTGTACGACCGTTATCGGCGCTATGCCGACGCAATACATGGTGATCCCGGCCCTGTACACAGCGACGGTGTCGAACTCGCTGCCATGTTCGTAGACCCACGCCTCGAGCGCATCATGTTCGACCTCGGGAAGCGTCGTCCGCATCTCGATCTTCACGTCGTCAGGGACTCCTTCTGCCGCGATACGACGGCACGCCCAGCGTAGATCCCAGACCGAGCGCGTCTCACCGAAAAGGTCGTGGCCATCGACCGCGATCGAACAAGATGATCGACAGAAGTGTGTCACTCCGATGCGCACATCCCGGATCGAACCAACTCACTTCGATTGGCGACGCACGTCTGGTCAGAGGCCGTAGTGATGGTGAGTCGGCCTATAAGCGGGATTCTGTGACGCTTTCACGCCGGTGACCATCCCTCTAGGCGGCCTACCCGAGAGGTAGCCGGCGAACCGGCTGGACGGGCAGCCCATCCTCTCTGCTTGGCCTTGCTCCGAATGGGGTTTGCCAGCCGTACAGGTCGCCCTGCACGCTGGTGCGCTCTTACCGCACCGTTGCACCCTTACCTGTGACCAGCGAACTGGTCCATCGGCGGTCTCTCTCTGTTGCACTGTCCGTCAGGTCACCCCGACCTGGCTCGCGCCAGCATTCTGCCCTACGGAGTCCCGACTTTCCTCGACATGGTCACCGAAGTGCCATGCCGCGGCCACCCGGCCAACTCACCATCGGGCGACAGTGTACGAGCGGCTCAGCAAGTCGGCTTCACGTACTCGTAGACGAACGAGTTGAGGCTCGGTGTCTCCAGGTTCATCTTCAGGCGCGTGCCGTTCTCGTCACCCTTGCCGACCACGATCTGGATCGCCCCGAGAGCGCCGAACTGCGCGGGGATCGCCGTGACGCTGGGGATCTCGGTCTGGGGCACCGGAGCCGGGCTCGACGCCTTGCCGCCGACCGGGTTGGCGATGTTCTGCGCCGTGGTGGTCGGTGCGATCGTCGTGGGTGGCGCTGCCGGCTCGGCATTGACCGCGTCGTCGAAGTTGACCAGGCCACCGGGACGATCGGGGTTGATCGTCAGCGCGAGCAGCGCGGCATGCCGTGCCTCGCGAGCCCCGACCGACATCGCGTCGCCGCGCAGCGACGGATCGGAGAACAGCGCCACCAGTGCCTGATACGTGGCGCCGGCAAGCGTCTCGAGACCGTGGGCGAAGTTCAACACGTCGCGGCGAGGGTCATCGCTGGGCTCGATGGCCTTCGACGTCGCCGTGGCCTCCGCGCCCTTGGTGATGCGGGCGATGATCGGGTTGATGATCACGTCGTCGATCTTCGGGTTACCGCACGTCCACGGTGTGCCGCCGGCATCGGTGGTCAACTTCTCGAACAACTTGGCGTGGCCGACGTGATCGTCCATGAACCGCTTGGCGACATCTTGGAGCTTCGGGTCGATCAGGTTGCTGTTGCCGATGACCAGGCTGTACACGTTGATGGCCGAGTGCTCGAGCGACGAAGCGGTGCGCAGCAGCGTGATGTTGGTGACCACTGCGTCGGGCAGCTTGACGGTCGTCGGCACCGCGCCGACCCGGCCGATCTGGCCACGCTCATGCTCGCCGCAGGCACTGATGACCGCAGCGGTCGCAACGCTGAACCCGCCGATGCGCAGCATGTCGCGGCGGCCGAACAACGCCCGGCGGCCATCGCTCGCGACGGTGGTGGATTCGAACAGTTGGCTGTAGACCCGCTGCGCGGCTTGCGCGTCTCGGTCGGCGGTCGCGCCCAGCGATCGCAGTTCGCGGCGGAGTTCGTCGTGGCTGTTGTCGTGACGGCTCACAGCCTCACCCTTCCGCCGGCGTCAGCGCGTCGGCCTCATCGTTGACCAGCAGATCGTCGAGCTCGGTCTTGCCGTTGAGGTAGGCCAGCACCGTGCCGTGGCGAGCTTCGACGATCAGGATCGAGGCGATCAACGTCGCCCCGTCGGTTCCCTGCAGCTTGCCGAGGATGTCGGTGTGCGTCGCCACCGCAGTGGACTCGAGAGTGTACGCGGCGGCGAGCACCGTCGACCTCTCACCGGCGAACGACGACGACAGCGAGTCGACGACCGGGTTGGGCGTCTGCGGAGCAAGGCGACCGAGGATGGCCGACAGCGACGCGGCGTAGGCATCGTGCGACTCGCGGATCGTGGCGATCACGGCCCGCTGTTCGGCGTCGAACC
>JANPOJ010000201.1:0-9571 GCA_031427935.1 Ilumatobacteraceae bacterium
GCCGGCAGCTATGAAAACGAACAGTTGCATTACGGCGCGTTCTCCTCGGGATCGCGAACCCCATAGCCGAGTTCGCTGCTCCAACCGACATGACCGATGAAATCGGCGTCGCCGCCGGGCGAAGTCGCCCGCATCCATCCGCTGGTGTGCTGGTCCTCACCGGGGCGCCAGTCCTCCCACGGCATGTGCTTGGGCTTGCCATCGTGGTCGACGACCAGTTCGTCCTTGGTGTAGACCGCGTCGCGCCGGTTGGTGAAGCTGAACTCGAACAACTTCGATTCGGTGATCGCCTCGGTCGGGCACGCCTCGACACAGAGATCGCAGTGGATGCAGCGCAAGTAGTTGATCTCGTAGACGAACCCGAACCGCTCGCCCGGCGAGGTGGGGTCCTGTGGATCGTTGTCGGCGCCGCGTACGTGGATGCACTTCGCCGGGCACACGCCGGCGCACAGCTCGCAACCGATGCACTTCTCCATGCCGTCTTCGTACCGGTTGAGCACATGACGACCGTGCATGCGCTCGGGCTTGTCGATCTTCTCGTCGCGGCCCTCGGTGTCGTTGCCCTTCTTGGCCACACGGCCACCGGAGTACGACGTCGTGACCCGCTTGCCACCGAACAATCGGTGCTGCCTGGCGGTGACCAGGAATCCCTCGAGGTATCCCATCAGAACATCGCCCCCTCTCGTTCGCGATTGCGCGCGCTGACCTTGGTGGCCAGGTTCAACAACGCGCCGGCGAGGACCAACACGACCAGACCGGCCACGCCGACCGTGGTCTTGTGCAGCCGTGTCCAACCGTGGTCGCCGCCGACACGCAGCAGCGCCAACAGCAAGAACCAGCCGAGTGCGACAGGGATCAGCACCTTCCACCCGAGGTCCATCAACTGGTCGTATCGCAGGCGTGGCAGCGTGGCCCGGAACCACACGTACACGTACAGGAACACGAGCAGCTTCAAGAAGAACCACACCGTTCCCGAGAACGGACCGAGGAACGACAAGATGTTGTCGTCGCCGGCGATCTTCAGCGGCTGCGGGCCGCCGAAGAACAACGTCACGATCACGGCGCTCATCGTGACGGTGTTCATGAACTCGGCGAGGAAGAACAACGCGAAGCGGATGCTGGAGTACTCGGTGTTGAACCCACCGACCAACTCCTGCTCGGCCTCGACGAGGTCGAACGGTGGCCGGTTCAACTCGGCGGTGGCGGCGATCATGAAGATCACGAACGGGACGAACGCTGTGCTGGCGACGTGCCACCGAGAGATGCTCGACTGGTCGAAGACGATGCCGCTGGTGCTGAGCGTGCCCGACACCAGGATCACCGAAGCCAGGCTGAGACCGAGAGCAGCTTCGTAGCTGACCATCTGCGCCGACGCACGCACCGAACCGAGCAGCGGGTACTTCGAACCGCTGGCCCAGCCGGCCAGCATGATCCCGTACACCGAGATCGAGCTGAGTGCCAACAGCAGCAGCACACCGATCGACGGATCCGCAACCTGCAGCCGGGTGACATGATCGAACAGCACGACCGTGCCGGTCTTGCCGCCGCTGAAGTCGCCGCCCAGGGGAATCACGCTCCACACCAGGAAGGCCGGCACGAACGCCAGATAGGGGGCCAGCTTGAAGACGAAGCGGTCGCTCTTGTCGGGGATCAGGTCCTCTTTGAAGAACAGCTTGATGCCGTCTGCCAGTGTCTGCAGGATGCCCCACGGACCGGCCTTGTTCGGACCGATGCGGTTCTGCATGCCGGCAATCACCTTGCGTTCGAACCAGACCATCAACATCGTGGCGACGAGGCCGATCACGAAGACGATGACCACCTTCATCAGCACGATCGCAACGTCGCCGAGGGTGAGGTCGTTGAGGAGGTCGTCGAGAGCCAACATCAGAACGTCTCGACTCTCACGTCGGTCACCACATCGGAGGCATCGATCAGCTCACCGATGCTCGGGCCCGGTTGGTTGAACGGCACCCACGCCGAGCCGCGCACGACACTGTCGTCGGCCACGACCTTGAACACCATCGACGCCCGCTTGCTGTTGACCTTGACATCGGAGCCATCGGTCGAGCCGACCCGCTCGACATCCAACGGGTGCAGGTGCAGCTCCGAGCCCATCGTCAGGTGAGCGAGCGACGGCGACTTGGCCGTGCCGACTGCGTTGTCGTAGAGCTTGCGGCTGACGACCAGGCGATAGTCGTAGCTGTTGCGCTCGTCGATCGTGGCAATGCGCGCAGTGGCCGGCGGCAACGTGCCGCGGCAGATCACGCCGTCGCGTGCGCCGCGCAACGCGGCAACCGTCGCCTCGCCGAAGCCGGGGACGTTCGCGGCGATCGCCTCGGTGAGATCGTCGACCGATGAGACACCGAGATCCCCGCCGAGCAACTCGGCGAGCTCGGTGGCGATCATCCAGTCGGGGCGGCTGGTGCCTCGCGGGGTGACCTTCTCCGACAGGGTCGTCACCCGGCCTTCGATGTTGGTGGTGGTGCCGCTCTTCTCGCCGTACGCGGCAGCGGCCAGCACCACGTCTGCAGACCCGTTGGACTTGGTGAGGAACGTGTCGATGGCGATGATGCGCGGCGCACCGGCCATCATCCGTCGCGCCAGATCGGTGTCGGGGAAGTCGGCGAGCGGATCGCAGCCCAACAGCACGAGGCATTCGATGTTGCCCGCAGCTGCGGCGCGGGCTATCTCCAACACCTGCATACCGCCATCACCCGGACGAAGCCCCATCTCGATCGCGCCGATGACGTTGCCGCGGCGAAACGCCGGCAACACCTTGGCGCCGGGCGCCAGTTGCAACGCGGCGACGACGCCGTTGCCGACCTCGAGCGGGTGCTCGGCGAGGTTGGCCCGGCCGGCGACGATCACGACGTCGCCGGTGGCCAGCTGTCGGACGATGTCTGGGTCGGCGCTGCAGGCCGCGACCGCCTCGGTGACCCCGCCGGCGTGGTACTCGATGGTCCGCCAGGCCTGGGCCGACAGGCCGCTGCGCTTCTGGGTGAACTCGATGATGCGGCTGCGGCGCTTCTGGGCTGCATCGCGCAGCCGCAAGTACAGAACCGGCAACTCTTCTTTGAGATCGGGCGCCAGCAGGATGATGGTCGCCGCGTTGGCGGTCTCATCGATGGTCGCCCGGTCGAAACCGAGCAGGTTGACTTGGGCGCCGTCGCCCATCTGCGGATAGACGTGCGGCGTGCCGATCACATCATGAGCGAGACGCGCCCATGCGTAGGCGTCTTCGTTGGTGCCACGCGCCCCGCCGATCACGGCGATCGATCCAGCGCCACCGGCGGCCTTGGCCTCGGTGATCAGTTCGGCGGCTCGGGCCAGCGCCGCGTTCCACGTGGTTGTCTGCAACTCGTCGCCGACACGCACCTGCGGCGCGCTCAACCGATCCACACTGTTGACCGACTCGAAGTTGAACCGGCCGCGATCGCACAGCCAGCCCCAGTTGACAGGGTCGCTGTCGACACCTTGGTACCGCAGCAACTCATCGTGGCTCGACTGCACGACCGTGCGGCAACCGACGGCGCACGTGGTGCACGTGCTCTCGGTCTGCTCGAGGTCCCATGGACGGGCCTTGAACCGGTACGGCTTAGCCGTCAGCGCGCCGACCGGGCAGATCTGCACGGTGTTGCCACTGAAGTAGCTGACGAAGGGCTCGTCGGGGAAGGTGGTGATCTGCGTTTCGTTGCCGCGGCTGCTGAAGTGAATCAACGCGTCGCCGGCCACCTCGTCGGCGAACCGTGTGCAGCGGTCGCACAGGATGCACCGCTCGCGATCGAGCAGCACGAGGTCGCTGATCGGGATCGGCTTCTCGAAGTGGCGCTTCTCCTCGACGTACCGGCTCTCGCCGGGCCCGTGGCTGAACGATTGATCCTGCAGCGGGCACTCGCCACCCTTGTCGCACACCGGGCAATCGAGCGGGTGCTGGGCCAGCAGCAGTTCGATGATGCCCTCTTGCGCCTTCAGCGCGGCTTGGCTCTGGGTATTGACCACCATGCCGGGGGCGACCGTGACCATGCACGAAACCTGGAGGCCCGGGCCGCGACCGGTATCGATGTCGACCAGGCACATCCGGCACATGCCGACCGAGCTCATGCGCTCGTGGTAGCAGAAGCGCGGGATGTAGTCGCCGACGCGCTGGGCTGCGGCGATGACCAGATCGCCCTTGTGAGCCACGACCTCACGCCCGTTGATCGTCAGGCGAACTTCGTTGGGATCGGGCGGTGTCGCCGGGCTCTCGGCGCCAGAACCGGCAGCAGTGGTGTCAGTGCTCGTCACGATGGTCCTCCGACCGACACCGGGATGAGGTTGCGCTGCACGATCTTGGCCTCGAACTCGTCGCGGAACAGCGTCAGCGCCGAATCGACCGCGGTGTACGCGGAGGGACCGACGAAGCAGATCGTCGTCATCTTGAACGGGAAGGGCTTGGCCTCGAGACCGAGGCGCTCGCTTGCGGCATGGGGGAACTCGCCGGGGCAGATCATCTGGCCGATCTCCAGCAGCTGATCGAGGTCCTGCATCGTTCCGTGGCCGTCGGCGAGGCGTTTCATGATCCGCTCCAGCCAGGTGCCGCCCTCGCGACACGGAGTGCACTTGCCGCACGACTCGTGGGCGTAGAAACGCACCAGCGTGTAGGCCGCGTACGGGATGTCGGTGGTCTCGTCCATCACGATCACGGCCCCGGAACCGAGCATCGAACCAGCCGCGCCGACCAACTTGGCCTCGAACGGCAGGTCCAGCTGATCCGGGAGGAACCAGGGCGCTGACCCACCACCGGGCACGAAGGTCTTCAGTTGGTTGTCGTCGCGGATGCCGCCACAGAACTCGTCGCCGTACAGCAGATCGCGGAAGGTCGTCGTGCCGTTGATGATCTCGTACACACCGGGGCGCTTCACGTGACCGGACACGGCAACCATGCGCGTGCCCGGCGATGTGGGCGTGCCGATGGCCGTGTACGCCTCGACTCCGTTGCGCATCAACCACGGCAGGTTGGCCAGCGTCTCGACGTTGTTGACGATGGTCGGCTTGCCATAGAGGCCGATCGCCGCGGGGAAGAAGGGTGGCTTCAGGCGGGGCATGCCACGGTTGCCCTCGAGGCTCTCGATCAGTGCCGTCTCCTCGCCGACCACGTATGCGCCCGCACCCCAGTGCAACACGATGTCGACGCTGAAGTTGCTCCCCAGGATGTTCTTGCCGACGTACCCGGCGGCGTACGCCTCGTTCAGCGCCGCAGCGACGCGCTCTTGCGCCACCGCCATCTCACCGCGGATGTACAAGAAGCACTGCGACAGGCCGGCGGCATAGCACGCGATCAGGCACCCCTCGATGAGCTGATGCGGATCGAGTTCCATCAACAGGCGGTCCTTGTAGGTGCCCGGTTCGCTCTCGTCGCCGTTCACGACGAGGTAGCGCGGCCACACGGCCTGCGGCGTGAGGCCCCACTTGACGCCGGCCGGGAACCCCGCGCCGCCGCGACCGAGCACCGTGGCGCTCTTGACATCGGCATGCACATCGACGGGCGACTTCGCCAGCGCGGCTTGCAGGCCTTTGTAACCGTCGGTCGCTAGGAAGCGCTGCAGCGTGTGTGCGTCGTCGTACTCGAAGCGAGACGTGACGATGCGCGGCCGGTCGCCGGCGATGAACCCAGCGGCGTGAGGGTAAGTCGTGCCCTTCACTTCTGCGCCTCGACGGGTGCGGGCATCCACTCCGGTGCGACAGTGACATCGTCGGGTGGAACCGCGCCGACGGCGCGCTCGGATGGGATGTGTTGGCGCACGCGGGCAACCGTGCCGTGCGGTGGCACCTCGCCGTCGAGGCGGCCGCGGCTGAGATCATCGATCAGGCGGTCGAGGTCCGCCGGCGTGACCCGATAGCGATGGCGGTAGTTGACCTGCAGGCACGGGGCCTCGGTGCATGCTGCTTGGCACTCGGCGTGCTCGAGCGTGAAGAGGCCGTCAAGAGTCGTGCTCCCGGCCTTGATGCCCAGCTTGTGCTCGGCGTGATGCATCAATTCGTCGGCGCCCATCAGGGCACACGACATGGTGCTGCAGATGTTGACGAGGTACTTGCCGACCGGTTCGAACTTGAACATCTCGTAGAAGGTGGCGGTGCCCAAGATCTCGGCCGACGTGGCTCCGACCAGTTCGCCGATGTGCTTGATCGCATCGTTGGTGACGTAGCCATCTTGTTGCTGGGCGAGATGTAGCAGCGGAATGGTTGCCGAACGAGCCTTCGGATAGCGCCCGATGATCTCCTTGGCGTACACCACGTTCGCCTCGTTGAGACGCGCCATCAGCGATCCACTTCGCCGAGGACGGGGTCGACGCTGGAGATCACCGCGACGGCGTCGGCGATCAAGCCGCCGCGCAGCATGTGAGGCATGCACTGGATGTTGACGAAGCTGGGCCCACGCACGTGCATGCGGTATGGCGTAGCAGATCCGTCACTGGCGATGTAGCACCCGATCTCGCCACGAGGGCTCTCGATCGCCACGTACACCTCGCCCTCGGGCACTTTGAAGCCTTCGGTGAAGATCTTGAAGTGGTGGATCAACGCCTCCATCGACTCGTCGATGCGCGCCCGCGGCGGTGGCGTGACCTTCTTGTCCTGGATCCGGTAGTCGCCACCGGGCATGCGGTCGAGGATCTGGCGGACGATCTTCATGCTCTCGCGAACCTCGTTGAGACGGATCGCGTAGCGGTCGAACGCATCACCGTACGAGCCGACGATCACGTCGAACTCGACTTCCGGGTAATGCAGGTACGGCATGTCGCGGCGCAGGTCCCACGCCGTTCCCGTGCTGCGCAGGATCGGGCCGGTCGCAGCGAGTGCGATCGCCTCTTGCGCGGTGATCACACCGACCCCCTGCAACCGCTCGCGCCAGATCGGCTGGCCGGTCATCAACGTGTCGTACTCGACCAGTCGCGGCGGGATGAGGTCGAGCAGCCGCAACACGTCGTCGCGCCAGCCGGACGGCAGGTCGGCGGCGACGCCGCCGGGGCGGATGAAGTTGTGGTTCATCCGCAAGCCGGTGACCTTCTGGAAGAACCGCAGCACCTCTTCTCGTTCGCGCCAGCCGTAGATCATCATCGAGACCGCGCCGATGTCCATGCCGTTGGTGGCGAGGAACAGGAGGTGACTGCTCATGCGGTTCAACTCGCTGAGGAGCATGCGCATCCACGTGGCGCGCTCGGGGATGTCGCCGTCGATGCCGAGCAACTTCTCGGTGGCCATCGAGAACACCAACTCGTTGTTCAGCGGGCTGACGTAGTCCATGCGGGTGACGTTGGTGCCGCCCTGCATGTACGTGAGGTTCTCGCCCGTCTTCTCCATGCCGGTGTGGAGGTACCCGATGATCGGCTTGCAGCGCAGCACTTCCTCTCCGCGCAGTTCGAGCATCAACCGCAACACGCCATGGGTGCTGGGGTGTTGCGGCCCCATGTTGATGATCATCGTCTGATCTTCGGTCGGGTCGACCGGCACGTCGCCGAGCTTGGCTGCATCGGCCTCGCTCATGCGCAGCACCGAACCGACCTCGCGCAGGAGCTCACGCGCCGTCAGTTCGCTGCGTGGCTTCAGCCCCTGCTCGGGTTCGTTCCCGGCGCGGATGGTGTCGACGATGCTGCTCATGAGCGGGCTCCGAAGTCGGCAGAGAACTGCACGGGGATCGCACCGGTGTCGTAGTCCTTGCGCAACGGATGGCCTTCCCAATCCTCCGGCATCAAGATGCGGGTCAGATCGGGATGGTTGGTGAAGGTGATGCCGAACATGTCGAACACCTCGCGCTCCATCGCCTCCGTACCGGGGTGCAGATCGAACAGCGAGTCGACCGTGGCGTCGTCGGCGGGCACCTGGACGCGGAGCCGAATGCGCTGGCGCGCCGACATCGACAACAGGTTGACGACGACCTCGAATCGGTCTGCGACGATGCCATCGGGCAGCGCCCGCTTCGGCATCAGCAGGTAGTCGGTCGCGGTCACGTCGACGCACATCTCGTATCCCTCGTCGAGCAGTGCCCGCACCACGCCGACGTACTGCTGGCGGCTCGGGTGCAAGACCACCTGCCCACGGCTGTCGCTGAGCGGGCAGCCGTGCATCGACGGTGGCTCAGGAGTCGGGACGGCCTCGTCGGGCGCTTCGGCGGGTGTGTCGCTCATGGCTCACCGCGTTCCGAGCAGGACAGGGATCGACTCGGCTCCGGAGGGGATCTCTTGGACATGGACGTTGGCGCCGGCGCCGGTCTCGGCACGACGCTTCATCAGATGACCATCCTCGATCAACTGATGCAGCGTCTCGATGGCGTGGATCAGCGTCTCGGGTGTGGGCGGGCAACCCGGTGCGTAGACATCGACCGGCACGACCTGATCGACGCCTTGCACGATCGCGTAGTTGTTGAACATCCCACCACTCGATGCGCACACACCCATCGAGATGACCCACTTCGGTTCCATCATCTGGTCGTAGACCTGGCGCAACACCGGGGCCATCTTCTGACTGACGCGGCCGGCAACGATCATGATGTCGGCCTGGCGCGGCGAGGCACGGAAGACCTCCATCCCGAAGCGGCTGAGATCGTAGTGGGCGGCGCCCGTGGCCATCATCTCGATCGCGCAGCATGCCAACCCGAACGACGCCGGCCAGCTGCTGCGGCTACGCGACCACTTGACCAGATCCTCGATGCGCGCCGTGATCGCATTGTGCTGGATCCCGCCGAGACCGTCGTCTTGGATGTTGCGAATCAGGCTCATGCCGCATTCGTTTCTTCGAAGCGTCCCTCGGTGCCGACGCGTCGGATCGTGGTACCCAGCGTTCGTTCGGCCGACACCGCGCCGTCGAGACGGCGGTGCTTCTGCACCGGGCCCCAGTCCAGCGCGCCACGGGCCACGACATACACAAAGGCGAAGAAGAACACGACACTGAACGACAGCATCTCCCAGAAGCCGTAGCTCCCGAGGAACTTACGGTCGACGGCGTATGGATAGATGAAGATCAGTTCGATGTCGAACATCACGAACAGCATCGCGACCACGTAGAAGGTGACCGGGAAGCGTTCGGGTGGCTCGCGGCTCGGCACGATGCCGCACTCGTACGGCGCTGCCTTGGCCGACGATGGGCGGCGCGGCGCGAGCAACCGCGAGGCGAAGAAGCTGAGCGCGCCGAACAAGGTTGCCAGTACCAACAGGCACACGACCGGCAGGTACTGACCCATCAGGTCGCCTGTACTGCCGAGGTCTGGGGTGGCGACGTCTGCGCAGGCAGCGCCTTGGCCGCTCGGTTGGCCAGCACCTTGCGGTCGCGGGTGTGCAACAGGTAGCACAGCATCAAGAAGACGGCGAGGGCCCGCCTATAACGAGGAGCGGGTCATCGTCAGCTCGCTCGAACGGGTGCTGGCAAGTTCCTATCCTGCGCTCCAGGTGATCGTTGCCGATGACGGATCCAAAGATGCCACCAGCGAACTGGTCCGGCAGCACTTCGGCAGCGACCCCCGCGTTACCCTGCTGACCATGGCCAACGGCGGCAAAGCCAGCGCGCTTAACCGGGCGCTGCTTCAGGCGCGCGGCGAGAT
>JANPOJ010000202.1:0-8888 GCA_031427935.1 Ilumatobacteraceae bacterium
GGTCAGTTGCCACGTCGACGACGTGCCGGGCGTCGAGGTGGCCGTGCCGTTGGAGTTCGTGATCGCCAGGTCCAGCGTGTTGTCGATGAGATCGTGGTCGGTGGCGATGTTGTTCGCCAGCGTCGGGTCGGGGCCCCCGGACCCGTCGTCGCCGACCACGGCCACGTTGTCGAGCTCGAAACTCGACCGCGCACCGGGCCCGGCAACGACGACGGTGACCGTGTGCGACACCGTCGCACCTCCGCCGAGGGGAATCGCCGCCCAGGCCACCTCGCCGATCGAGACCACGCCGGCGTCGGTCGACGAGACCAACTCAACGCCGGCTGGAAGCCTGTCGGCGACGATCACGCCGCTTGCATCCTGATCCCCGACGTTGCTGACCGTGACGGTGTACGTCAACGTGTCGCCGGGCGCGACGTCGGTGCGGCCATCGGACTTCGTCACGACGAGGTCGGGCCGGGCATCGAGCGCGTCCGTGTCGATCGCCGGCGCCGGCCCGGGCCCGGCAACGGCGGTGTCGCTGACACGCGCCGTGTTGGTCAACTGCTCGACACCGGCCGGTGCCGGCGCGTCGACCGCAACGACGAGCGAGACGGCCGCAGATCCGCCCGGCGACAGGCTGAAGTCCGGCCACGTCACGACGGAATCGACAGGCAGCCCAGCAGCAGCGGAGGCAGCGGTGCTCGGCGCGTCGACGAAGGTGCCACCGATCGGAAGCAGGTCGGTCACGTGCGCGAGCGCCGGCTGGTTGCCGTTGTTGGAGACCGTCAACACGTACGTCAGCGTGTTGCCCGGTGCTGTCGAATCGACACCATCCGTCACGGTGATGGTCAACGCGGAGTCGGCGACGAGGGTGTCGGTGTCGAGCCCGGTGTTGTCGAGGGGGTTCTGGTCGGGACCGTTGGTGGCATCGTCGGTCGCGGTTGCGGTGTTGATCACCGATTCGCTGGCGGTGTCAACCGGTTCGACCACGGTGAAGCTGGCGGTGAAGTGGGCGACTGCGCCGGCCGCCATGTCGAACGCCGGCCAGGCGATCAGTCCCGCCGTCGGCGTGCCGCCTGGGGCCGCGAGCAACAACGTGCCATCAGGGCTGGCGTCGGTCAGCACCACGCCGGTCGCGTCCTGCGTGCCCACGTTGCCGACAGCGATGGCGTAGGTGACGATGTCGCCGACGCGGACCACCAGCACATCGTCGGTCGTGGTCACAACGAGGTCGGGCGCTGCATCGAGCGCGTCGGTATCGGTGACTGTGTTGTCCGCGGGCGTCGCGTCGATTCCGTTCGTGCCATCGTCGGCCACGGTGACGGTGTTCAACAGTTGGTCGCGACCCGCGATTGCCGGGGAGGTCACGTGCACGATCACGCTCACGGTTCGGGACGCGCCGGCGGGCACGTTGCCGACGTTCCAGACGACGTGGCCGGCCGCGAACGTTCCGGCCCCCGAACCGAGGTCGCCTGCCGAGACGAATGTCGTGCCGGGCCCGATGGTGTCGTCGATGGTGACGCCGGTCGCGTCCTGCGACCCGGTGTTCGTGACGACAACCACGTACGTCAACGCAATCCCCGGCGCGGCGACGACCGTGCCATCCGATTGCGTGATCCGCAGGTTTGGCGCGGCGGTCAGATCGTCGCTGTCGCTAGCGACGTTGTTGCCCGGCGTTGCGTCGGCCCCACTGAACCCGTCATCGTCGACACCGACGAGGTTGACGAGCTGTTCGCGCCCCGCTGCCACCGGAACGTCGACGGTCACGATCAGGCTCAACGTCGATGTCGCGCCGCCACCGGCCAGCGAGCCGACATTCCATGTCACACTTCCATCGGTGTTCACGCCGGTGCCGTGTCCCGTGTCGGGCGCCGCCGCGAAGGTGGTGCCGGGTGGGATCGCATCGACGACGCGAACGCCCGACGCCTCGATGTTGCCGTCGTTCGACACCGTGATCGCGTACGTCAGGGTCGAGCCGGGTGCTGCCGCCGCCACGCCGTCGGTCTTGGTGACGGCGAGGTCGACGAAGTAGCCGACGAGCCCGACATCAACGCTTGCATGGTTGTTCTCGGGGGTCGGGTCAGGTCCATTGGTGCCGTCGTCGGCGACCGTCGCAGTGTTCGTCACGACATGGCTTCGTGCCGGCATCGGATCGGCAACGGACGCAGCGAACGTGAATTGGATCGACTCGCCGGCCGACAGCACCGCCACTGTCCACACGTACCCATTCCCGTCGCAGGCCGTGGCCGTCGGTGTCTCGCTGCCGCACACTGCCGTCGTCGCGATCGGAAGGGGATCGTCGACGGTCACGCCGGTGGCATCCCGCGTGCCGCTATTGGTCACGGTGATCGTGTAGGCAATCGCGCCGCCGGGCCGCACGGTCGAGTTGGGCGTCGACTTCGCGATCACCAGATCCGGCGACGCGACGATCTCGTCGCTGTCGGTCGCGCTGTTGTCGGTCGTAGTCAGGTCAACCCCGTTGGCCCCATCGTCGACCACGTGGACGGTGTTGACGATCGAGTACCAACCCGCGGGTGCAGGCGTGACGATGGTGCCGCTGATCGTCAGCGTCGCGGTCGCCCCTCGGCCGGCCAGCAACGACACCGTGGTCGAGACGACGCCGCCGTTCATCGTGCACGCCGCAGCGAACGACCCGGTGCCGTTGGCGCAACTCGTGAAGATGAACCCGGCGGGCAGGGCATCGGTGATCAGTATGTTGGTCGCGCCGATGTCGCCACGGTTGGCGACCGTCACGACGTACGACGACGCCGCGCCGGCACCCAGCGACGCGACGCCATCGTTCTTGGTCACGCCCACGGCGGGATGAGCGGTGATCGTGTCGTTGTCGACACTCGAATTGTTGGCCGGCGTCGGGTCGGCCCCGTTGGCAGCGTCGTCGGCAACGCTGACCTGGTCGAGGTACGAGGTCGTGCCGGCCGGCGCCGGGTCATCGACGCCGACCGTGATGGTGCACGACGCGGTCGTGCCGGCGACGATGGTGCCGATCTCGATGATCTGCGTCGTCGCCGTGGAGGCGGTACCCGGCAAGCACGGCTGGGCCACGGAGATGAAGGTGGTGCCCGGCGGCAAGGTGTTGGTCAGCACGACGTTGGCGGCAGGCGCGCCGCCGATGTTCGAGGTGAGCACGACGTAGTCGAGGGTCGACCCGGGCGTCGTGGCGGTGACGCCATCCGACATGCTGACGGTGAGATCCGGCACGACCACGCCGAGGATCGCCGACCCGCCGCTGGCCGGTTCGACGCGCTCGCCGGCGACTGCGCCATCGCGGGTGGTGGTCACTGCCGACGCCGTGTTGCCGATCGTCACCCCGTCGACAGTTGATGCGAGCAATGCCACGGTGAACTCGAACGACGCGGTCATGCCGGTTGCCATTGCGACGCCCCCATCCGCAGTCCAACGCAGCGCTGCCCCGGTCTGGGCGAACGTCCACCCGACGGGCACCGACGTCGGGGAGACGCTCGTCGCGTCCAGGTGCGCGTCGAGGGTGTCGGTCACCACCGAGTCGAAGCCGCCGGACAACCCGACGTTCTGCACAGCGACCATGACGGTCACGGTCGATCCCGGTGTGGCGGCGCTCGACATGAACGTGGTGACGACGTCGAGCCTCGGTTCGACAACGTTGAGGCCCACCACGTTCGAGGTCACGAGCAACCCGCCGGGCAGCTGGACCGTGGCGATGTTCTCGAGCACGGTGGTCGGGCCGATGCCGATGTTGCCGGGCATGTCGGCGACCACGCCGTCGACGCGAATCGCGAACGAGTTGTTGCCCGGATCGTTGTCGCTCGTGACCGTGGTCGCGGCGACATGCAACATGACGGTGTCAATAGTGCCGGCCGTCGACGTCGAGAAGGTCTGGGCGCCGAGCTCCCCGGAGAAGTCGCTCGCCAATGCGCCGCTCGATGCTGCGGCCTCGACGATCACCGTCGGAGTCCCGGTGAGTCGAAGGCCATTGGGAAGCGAATCGCTGACGTCGAACCCGTTGTTCGCGCCCTCCGGGAGACTCACCACGAGCTGGTAGGTACCGATCTCGCCGATCGTCACGCTGCTGCCCGCGGTGTTCGGGTCGTCGGTCGCAGAGAGGATCTTGGCGAGCTCGGGGCCGGCGACCGAGACACTGGCCGACGCCACGGTGCGGTAGTCGTTGAGCCCACCGACGCCATCGGCCCCGGTGCGTTCGGTGTCGTTGGTGTTGTAGCTCGACGCGGTCACGGGCAATCCGGGCAGCGATGTCCAGGTGGTCGTCGCCGCGCTCGTGAAGACGGTCGGGGCGATCGTGTCGGGACCCAGCGTGGCCCGGTAGGTGATCTGGCCGAACTGGAACGGTGTCGCCGCGAGGGCGGCCCATCTGGCTGTGATGGTTGTCCCATCGATCACCAGCGTCAGCGGAACCCGCGCTGCGCCGCCGACCGTGGCCAGCGAACGGTCGACATAGGTCATCCCAGCAGGGATCACGTCGACGGTCGACACGTCGAAGGCGTCGGTGTCGGACAGTTCGCCGGTGTGGCGCACATCGACGACGAACGTGACGATGTCGTTGGCGTCGGCGGTGGTCGGCGTCGCCGACTTCTTGCTGACGAGCACCGGTTCGACGATGGTCACCGACGCCTGAGCGATGCTGCCCTCGGTGTTGCCGAGATGGGAGACCGTCGCCGTGTTGTCACTTGTGAGATCGATCGTGTTCGTGCCGACATTCAGCACGATCGCCTGGTACACGACGACGATCGTCTCGGCGACGGCGTTGTCGCGATCGACGTTGGTCACATCACCGAAGCCCATCGATGCGGTTCGCCCCGGTGTCGAGAGCGCTCCCCGGGCCGCGGTGAGCGCCGCCGGGAAGCCGGTGGTACTGGCGAGGGCGGCGGCAGCGGTGATCGAGTCGATCGACACGAAGGCCTGGCCGACGTCGAGCACGTCGGTCAACGCCAGGGTCCGCGATGTTCCCTCGGGAACGGTCAGCACGACCTGGTATTCGACGACTTCACCGACGGCAACACGATTGCCGGACGTGAAGGATTGGTTGCTCGAGTTGACGAACTTGGTGATTCCGGCCGGCGCCGTCGTCACACTGGCCACGTTGGTTCGATCGAGCTGGGGCACCATTGCGATGAAGTTCGGTCCACCGTCGGTCGCCGCGAACCCGGCGAGCGTCGCGGTGTTGGTGTGCATCGTGTTCGGCACCGCCGTTGCCGCGACCTCGAGCTCGTAGGTGATGACAGCCACGTTGGTGCCGGAGGCGTTGTTGACTCCGTCCGTCGTGCCGGCGACGAGTGCCCCGGTCGGTCCGTCGGTCAACGTGATCGTTCCGGTCTGACCACCACCCGTGCCGGGGGCGGCGATGAACGCACCACTCGCCGAGTTGCCCAGAGCGTTCCCAGCGCCGTCGGCGACGTGCAACCGGATTCCCGCGGCGGGCACGACGAACCCGTCGGGAAACGTGTCGGCGATCGCCACATCGAAGACTCCGCCGGCACCCGACCCGGTGCTCTCCACGACGATCGCGAATCGCACGAGGTCGGCGGCATCGACGTCGGCTGCGTCGGCATCCGGCGCGCCGCCGGCCAGCGCATCGCTGGTGACGGTGCCGGTGAAGCCGGGGGCAACCGCGCTGGGACCAGGCTCGAACCAGGTGACCCCGGTGGGCTCGCGGGTCTCGGTGATGGTGAGGCCGCTGGCGTTCGGGTTGCCGGCGCCGATCACGCCCTTGGCGATGTCGAGCACGGGTTCGGCCAGCACGAGTTGCACGATGCTGGTCGACGACGTTGCAGCGCCGAACGAGTTGGCGGAGCGCTTCACCACCTGGTTGGTGAAGATCAGTCCATCGCGGAACGCCGACGCGGTCACCCCGACCGTGAACAACAGATCGATCTCCGACGGGTTGTTCGCTGGATCGTCGTGCGTGGCGAAGTTGAAGGTGATCACGCCCGAGACGGCATCCGTGCTGACCGTGGGGTCGGGCGCCGTGCCGTTGCTGTGCAGCGTGTCGGTCGGGCCGTAGCACGCGCTGTTCACGGCGGGTGTCGCGCAACTCGCGGTGACGGCGGCATTCGAGAAGCTGCCGACGGTGAAGATCGGCAGCGCTACGAAGTCGGTCAAGGTCAGCGCTTCGAAGTCGCTCGATGGCGATGTCGTTTGAATCCGATAGGTGATCAGATCCCCGGCGTTCGCCGTGGTGAACGGGCCGATCACACCGTTCCTGGCATATGCCGTCGTGGTCACCGGCGTCGTCTCGATCGCTCGCGAGGTCGCCGACGTGTCCACTTCGTTGGCGGCGAGCGATGCGCCCGCGGCGTCGTACAGGTCGGCAACGACCGACACGTTGTTGTCGACACGGTCGCCTTCGTCGATCGGCAACTCGATCGCCAGGCATGCGTAGGCATCCGAGACCAGCGCGTTGAACCTGATCTCGAACGTGGCCGCGCCACGGTCGGGAGTCGTGTGCACGAGCCCGCCCACCACGATCCCGGAAGAACCCGCACGCACCAGCGCCTGCGACAACCGAAAGGTGACCGTGGTCGTGCCGTTGCCACATGTGGTTCGTGCGGTCGTGTCGACGGTGACGTCGGCGGCATCGAACCAGGCCGCAGACGTGATCGTCTCCGACGTCGATGTGAACGCCGCACTGCCGTCCACCAACGTCTGGCCGTCGCTCAGCACGTCGGTCAGCACCAGGCCGCCAGCGGAGAAGAAGTCCGAGACCTGACCGGTGACGGTGTACGCAAGCGTGTCGCCGGCGGCGAACATCGCCGAGCCGGCGTTGTCAGTGATCGCCGACGTCTGTTGGATCGCAATCGACTTGGCGATCAAGGTGTGGTTGTCCGTCGTGTTCGGGTTCAACGTCGTCGTCGTGGTGGGGTCGCGGGTGTCAGCGGGCTTGTAGGTGAGCACCAGCGACGAGTCGTTGACCGTTGGTGAATCGTCGCCAGTCGCCGCGGCGACAATCACCGCGCCGGCCGCGTTGAGTCGCGGCACCGAGAACGAGTAGCGAACCGACACATCGCTCAGGCCCACTCCACCGGTGATCGGGCCCCACTGCCGTGTCATGGTGCCGCCGGGCGCGGCGGTCGATGGGTTGCCAATCGACGCCGGCGACGGCATCACTGTGGTGACGGCGACGAACTGGTGGGAGCTCGGAAGCGTGTCGTTGATGCGCACCGACGAGAACACGACCGAGTTGGGAAGGTCGGCGCTCACGACGTATCGCTGGGTGAAGTTGGGCCCGGTCGCGGTCTCGTCGTCCACGCCCTCGTAGGTGGCGGTGATGCGGGCGATCTGCGGCGTGACGGACGTGGTGACCGCGGTCCCGACGATCGCCACAGACCCGCTCGGCGAGTTACCGAGCGCGAACCCGGGCACGGCGGAAACCGAGAGGGCCATGCCGACGTCGGCGAGGTTCGACATCGTCACCGTCGTGTCGAGGCGGGCAATCGGCTGGTTCGGGGTGAACGACCCGAAGGGCAACGGGAACACGAACAACCGCAGGCCGGACATGCACGTGACGGGCAGCGTGGTCAACGGATGTGGCATCGGTGCACCGCTGCAGGCCGTGCCGCCGGGAGTGACCGCCGCGACGGGTGAACCGACCAACGACATCGTGGCCAGCACGAGGCCATCGTCAATCGCCGCCCCAGGGCCGTCGGCACCCACCGAGTTGATCAGGATGTCGAGGTACGGCGCGTAGCCGACGGAGGATGAATCACTGTTGTCGAACGTGACCACCAAGGTCGACTGCTCTCCGAGCAGCGGCGCGATCGCCGGCGCCGTGACGGTCGCAGTCGCCACCGGCCCGACGGCCAACACCCTGGCCGGTGGCCCGACGACAGCAATCGTGCCGCCGATGAAGGCAACCGTGGCCAGCACACGCCACACCGACCCATGTCGGTGCCCGTCCCGCTGTCGTGTGGTCACGCCCGTCTCTCTCTGATGCGCCGAGGCTGACAGCGACTGCCGTCATGCGACTCGGTTCCGCTCTCCCACTCGAGTGACTGTGCTTGACACCTGGCCTGCAACACTCTGAGTGACTGCCTGAGTACGGTCAGCAAGGTATGGGGACGTTCAGTGCACCGCGCGGGCCCAACGTCCCGATGATCGAGAAGTCACAGTTCACCGCTGTCGAGCCAGCCCAGGATCTCGATCGCGCGGCCGCGCACGGCAGGCAGGTCGCTCAACCTGCGCATGGCGGCCAGTGGGCGGGCCATGCGGTGATTTGCTGCAAGCGCGTCTTCGTTGCGGGCGAGGAAGTCCCAGTAGAGCGTCGTGTACGGGCAGGCGTCTGGACCAACTCGCAGCTTCGGGTCGAAGCGACACGTCCGGCACGAGTCACTCATCTTGTTGATGTACGCCCCGCCGGAGGCATAGGGCTTGGTGGCCATCATGCCGCCGTCGGCGAACAAGGCCATCCCGATCACGTTGGGCAACATCACCCAGTCGGCAGCATCGACGAAGCTCGCCCGCATCCACGCGCTCATCGCTCCGGGGTCGACACCGGCCGTGAGCGCCAGGTTGCCGAGCACCATCAGCCGCTCGATGTGATGTGCGTACCCGTGATTGTGGACGTGTCCGATCACGTTGGCGACGCAGGCCATCTCCGTGTGTGCCTGGCCGGTGAACACTGGAGGGACCGGGCGCGCGGCGCCGAGCGAGTTGCTTGCTCGGTAGCCGGGCATCCACAGCCAATAGACTCCCCACACGTACTCGCGCCAGCCGATCACCTGCCGGATGAAGCCCTCGACCGAGCTCAGCGGAGCCGCCCCCTGTCGGTACGCCGTCTCGGCGGCCTCCACGATCTCGGTTGGGTGCAGCAGACCGAGGTTCATCGACGATGCCAGCGCCGAGTGAGCGAGCTTCCACTCTGCGGCGAGCATCGCGTCCTCATGCGGTCCGAACAA
>JANPOJ010000203.1:0-2401 GCA_031427935.1 Ilumatobacteraceae bacterium
GCCGTGCGGTGTTTGGGGTGGCACCGTCAGCAAAAGCCGCGCGAGTACTTGAGCGTGAGACCGGCATCGCGTCGGACACGCTCGCCAAACTGCTCTACGAATGGCAACGCGACGACCGCCCACCACTCGACCGCTACCAACTCCCGGCCGGCACGACCGTGATTGTCGACGAGGCCGGGATGGTCGGCACCGGGGCGCTGGCCCGCCTCGTCACTCTCGCCGAACTACACGATTGGCGCCTCGCTCTGATTGGTGATCACCGCCAACTCCAAGCCGTCGGCCGCGGTGGGCTGTTCCACGAGTTGTGCGTCACCGGACGAAGCATCGAGTTGACCCGCATCCACCGCTTCGACCAACCGTGGGAAGCCGCCGCGTCCCTACAACTACGACACGGTGACCCGCGAGGCCTCAACGCCTACTTCGACCACGATCGAGTGATCGCCGACACCTTCGACAACCACCTCACCCGGATCGCCAACCTGTGGCTCGACACCACCGCCCGACATGGCACGGCGGCGATCACCGCCTCGACCAACGAACACGTCGACGCGATCAACGCAGCCGTCCAAACCGCACGGATCAACGTCGCCCAACTCGACACCGAGCGAGCCGCATCGATTGGTGGTGGCGAAGCCGCGTACGTCGGTGACATCGTCGCCACGCGACGAAACGACCGCCACCTGCACACCACGACCGGTGAACCGGTCCGCAACCGCGAACTGTGGACCGTCACCGGCGACGGCGACGACGGCGCACTGAGCGTGTCATCACATCTCTGCACCGGCACCGTGCACTTGACGGCCGACTACGTCGGCGAGCATGTCCGGCTCGGCTACGCCGCCACCGAGCACGGCAACCAATCCGACACCGTGACCATCGGTGTCGAACTCGCCACCGCAGCGACCACCCGCCGGGGCCTGTACGTCGCGGTCACCCGCGGCGAACAAGAGAACCTGATCCTGGTCGTCACCGACGGCCGCGACCTCGACCAAGCACGCGACATCCTCGAAGGCGTCGTGGCCAGCGACCGCGCCGACATCCCAGCCACCACACAACGCCGCGAGCTGGCCGACACCGACCGAGCCCCACACCGCCACCAGCCGGCGTTGCGACCGCGGTGTCAGATCCCGGAATGGTTTGAACCACTCCGAACCCGGGTCCGCGACGAACTCGCCAAAGCCCAAGCCGCCGCAGCGGCCGACGCCCGACAGATCCCTCAGCTGCAAGCCGATCTCGTCGCTGCCACACTGCGACTCGCCGAAGCCAACCAAGCATGTGAGCCCTACCGGCCAGCCCTGACCGCGGCACACAACGCTGTCCAGACCGCACGCGAACACTGGTGGGCAGCGAACAACCGCGAACGCCAGGCATCGAAGGGGCGCCATCGCCGAGCCGCGCACCGCGACGTCGAACACACCAAGCAAACCCTCGACGACGCTGTCCTTCAACAGCAACAAGTCGAGGAGATCGCCAAGCCCGTCACGACGCGCCGCGACCAAGCTGCCGCTGCCGTACGCAGCCTCGAGATCAGCATCACTCCAACCCAACAACTCATCGCCATCTCCGATCACGCCGGCCGAGCAGCCTGGCTCAGCAAACTCCACGAGGCACTTCAGGACTGGCAACACTGGGCCACCGGCCGAACCGTGCCAGAAGCGCGACTCCACCATGCAAGAGCGATCATCGAAGAACAGAACACCCCGGTAGACCCCGCCTGGGCCGCGCTGGCCGCAGTGCTCCCTGCGCCACCGACACTTGGCACCACCCAACCCGCCATCACCAGACCACACACACCCGAACGAGACATCGGAATCGGGATCGCCTGACCCCGCTCGGGAAGGTCTGTATTGCTGATCGAAGAGGCGAGCGGACTCGGTCCGTGGCACGCGGGAAGACAGTCGATCACCGGAATAACCGCGACCGATTGCCGGAATAACACGAAGGCCTCGCGACGTCCCGCCATGGGCGTCACGCGCGTGTCGGTCACGAACGGAGCGAGCGATCTGGTCGGTCTACGTCGCACCGAGGTAGCGCGGATCACTGGCAGTTATGCGCTATCCGTCCGTCAGCAGAAGTGTGGCGGTCCAGGTCCCGTTGGAAGGCCAGACAGCAGTCACGGTCACGCAGCCAGAGCCGCTCGCAGCGATCGTCGACGGATACTCCCTGAATTTGGGATCACTCGGGGAAGGAAGCGCGTTGGTTGGCTCCAGGGTGGCGGATTCAGCCGGTGGTCGGCTCCCGACAGCGAGAGTCGCGTCCAACTTCGCGACGGTTACCGTCACGGGGGCCACCATCGAGACGTCGACGACCCAGAAGATCTTGCCCTCCAGACGGCCGGAGACGACGCTGCCCTGCACCACGCCGGCAGCGTCCATCCCCGCGGCGAAAACGGGCGACTTCC
>JANPOJ010000204.1:0-2597 GCA_031427935.1 Ilumatobacteraceae bacterium
GCTGATCGTCGTCGACACCACCACCCAGGCCACGATGGTGTCGGTGCGCTGCCAAGAACTACTCGCCGCCCAGGGACTGATCGGCCGTCGGGTCGCCACTGGGACAAGTGACACACCGCTCTGTGTCGGGGACTTGATCCAAACTCGGCACAACACTGCAGAACTGACCACCAGCGACGGTGAGCGAGTGCTCAATCGTGACGTATGGCGCGTCACCGGCACGCTCGACGACGGCACGATCGTGGCCGCCCACACCCGCCGCGGCACACAGGTCGAGATCCCGGCTGGCTACGCCGCCGAGTTCGTCGAGCTGGCCTACGCGACGACGATCGCCGGTGCCCAGGGGCGCAGCGTCGACACCGGCCATGCGATCGTTACCCCCCATACTCAAGCCGTCGCGCTGTATGTGGCAATGACCCGCGGGCGAGTCGGAAACCACGCCTACGTGGTCACCGACAGCCATGACCACGACGAGTTCGAACTCGGTGACCGCAGCCTCGAGGAAGCCTTCTCGGCCGCGGTGACACGCACGCCCGACGGCCAGTTGTCGGCGACCAGCGTCGCCCAGCGCTGGCATGCAGGAACCCGGCTGCGCGACCACGAGCGAGCCGCCGACCGTACCCACCAGGCCGCCCTGGACTGGTGGACGTCCCGCCAAACGGCACTGCCCCCACGTGTCATCAAAGCGTTGCGTCGCCAACACCACGATGTGCTCGACCAACTCGCGCAACGGCCACCGCCGACCTGGGAACGCACGTTGAGCGCCGCCGTTGCGCTCACCGACTGGGATCACGCGGACGCCGGAAACCGTTTCATCGAACAGCTCGCCCGCACCCCCACGCACGCGAATGCCTCAACGACGCCCAGTCACAACATGAATATCCGGACCCGCGACCGATGAGCCCGTTGCCCGACGGAACTCCGGTTCGCGCGGCTCGATGTCGATGGGTCGCCGCAGGCGGTCGGGCGTGGAGACGAAACGAGGCTCGTCCCGCGCCGGCTCCGACGGACACTTCTCCGTCGGCGATGGTTGGGCCGCGCCGACCGGTGCGCACGGCCGGCGACGTTATGCGGCTCGACCCTCAAGCCAGGATTGAACGGTTCGGATACTCTGGGATACTCCGAGCACTCACGCTAGTGAAACATATCGCGAGCTGGTGGGATACAATGGGATACTTTCACCACGGCCTACCCCAGCACTCGAGATGCGACCACGTCGGCGGCGTCACGCGCGATCGATGGAGTGACGTGGGAGTACAGGTCGAGCGTGACACCCACGGTTGCGTGACCGAGACGCTCCGACACGATCTTCGGGTGCATTCCGGCCTTCAGCGCGAGCGTGGCATAGGTATGGCGCAGATCATGCAGACGGATCCGCTTGATACCAACCTTGCGGAGGAGGCGCCAGAACTCGTTCGAGAACCAATCGGGATGGATCGCAGCGCCGAGCTCGTCTCGAAACACGAGATCGTTGTCGGTGTCCCATGCAGGCCCGGCAGCAAGGCGATCTTCGCGCTGACGCTGGCGGTGTTCACGCAGGATCGCAAGGGTCGCATCATCGAGGAAAACGTGTCGACGACTGCGCGGCGTTTTCGGTGGCCCGGACACGAGCTGGCCGAATCCGGCCGTCGTAATCGTGTGCGCCACGGCCAACTGCCCGGCGTCGAAGTCGAGGTCGCCCCAACGCAGACCCAGCACTTCGCCGCGACGCATCCCGGTTGTCGCGAGGAGCACGAAGGCGGCGTACAGCCGATCTCCACGAATCGACGAGAGGAACTCTTTCAACTCGTCCGTCGACCAGGTGATGTGTTCTGGTCGTTGGACCGATGGCGCCTTTGCCGTGCCGGCCGCATTGCGGTGCACTAGCTCCAGCCGCTCGGCGTCAGCCAGGGCCTTGCGGAGCACGACATGTGTGTTGCGAACCGTCTTGGCCGCCAACGCTCCACCACCCGACCTGCCCGAGTCGAGCAGCATCGAATAGAACTTCTCGATCTGCAACGGTGACAGGGCTTGCAGCTTGGCCTTGCCAAGGTGACGTTTGATTCGCTCGACCGCCATCTCGTAGCCGTGCCACGTGGTCGGCCTGATCCGCTGCCGTTGCACGTCGAGCCACTCGTCGAGGAAGTCTCCCAACGTCGTAGTCGAGCGGCGCGGTGTTGATCCATCCTCCAATCCCTTGAGCACCGCGTTGAGGGCGGTCTCGGCGTCGCGCTTGTTCCTGAACCCCTGCTTCGAGAGCTGACGGCGCTTGCCGTTGGACGGGTCAAGCCCGGCGTCGATGCGGTATCCCCAAGCGCTATCAGCCCGGCGTACAGAACCTCGTGCCATAGGTCGAACCATAACACTCTGTGCAGGATCTGTGCAGGATTGCCGAAACTCAACTTTCTTGGGGTGGTCGGAAATTGACATTACCCCAGCTCAACACCTGTGCCCGGGGCGGGGTTCGAACCCGCATGACTCGAAAGTCAGGGGGGTTTGAGCCCCCCGTGTCTGCCAATTTCACCACCCGGGCGGGTGAAGGACCTCAGGCTATTCGCATCGCCGGCCGGCCAGGGTGAAGTGCCGTCGGCGGACGTGTGCCGTAGCGTGACGGGCAA
>JANPOJ010000205.1:0-3605 GCA_031427935.1 Ilumatobacteraceae bacterium
CGGATCACTCAACTCGAATCGGGCCTCACCGTGGCCACCGAACACGTGCCTGGCGCGTTGTCGGTGGCCACCGGTGTCTGGGTCGGTGTCGGTTCGCGCGACGAGCCGGCCGAGCTCAGTGGCGTCAGCCACTTCCTCGAACACCTGCTGTTCAAAGGCACGCCCACCCGTACGTCGCAGGAGATCTCGCGCTCGGTCGATCGTGTCGGTGGCGACTTCAACGCTTTCACCGCCAAGGAGTACACCGCCTACTACTGCCGGCTGCCGGCACGACATGCCGTGTTCGGCGTCGACCTGCTGGGCGACGTGTTGATCCGGCCGGCGTTGCGCGAGACCGACGTCGACAGCGAGCGATTGGTGATCCTGGAAGAACTTGCCATGGATGACGACTCGCCCGACGATGTCGCCCACCGAATGTTCGGCGCCCAGCTCTTCGCTGGTCATCCGCTCGGCCGAGAGACCGCTGGTGATCGAGAAACGGTGCAGGCGATCACCGCGGCCGATGTTCGGCGGTTCTTCGAATCGCACTACCACGCCGGCTCGATGGTCGTCACGCTGGCCGGGCCGATCGACCACGACGAGGCAGTGCAGCTGATCTCGAATGCGTTCGCCGAGGTTCGCACCACCGGTCACCGACCGACTCGAAACGCACCCGAGGCGATCGGCGTTCACGACTCGATCGACGACGACACCGAACAGGTTCACATCGTGATGGGCGGTCGTTCTCTCGCCCGCGGTGATGACGATCGCGAAGCACTCGATGTGGTCAACCACGTGTTCGGCGGCGGTCTGTCGAGCCGTCTGTTCGAAGAGATCCGCGAGCGTCGAGGTCTGGCCTATTCGGTGTACTCCGGCGTCTCGGCCTACGCCGACAGCGGCGCGTTCCAGATGTACGCGGGCACGCAGCCCGAGCACGGCGACGAGGTCATCGGGTTGATGCGGTCCGAGCTCGCCCGCCTGGTCAGCGACGGCATCACCGACGACGAGCTCGATGTCGCCGTCGGGTACCTCACCGGGGCGTTCGAGCTCGGTCTCGAAGACACCGGGGCGCGGATGGCCCGCAACGGAGGCCAGTTGATCACCACCGGCTCGATCCGCCCGATCGCGGACCAGGTGGCCCGCTGGGCAGCCGTCGATCAGACGGCGGTGAAGCGCACGATCGATCGTGTCTTCACGTCTGACCCCATCGTGGTCACCGTCGGCCCAGCCGCCTGAGTTGACTCGCCCGGCGACGAACTGGACAGCCCCAGAATCGTACGTATCGTTCTGGGGCTGCCCAGTTCAGCGATGCCGAGACTGAGCGTCAGCTCATAGATCGACCGTTGCCCAATGAGCTGACACAGACATCACGCGCGCCCACATCCGCCGGATATAGCGCACTCCACTGAGACCTTTCCCGACGTTCTCGCGAGCGGGGGAGCGTGCGGCCGGTTTGTGTCCTCACCGGAAACGATCGATCTCTTCGACGAAGCGCCGAACTGCCACTACGCGGCTACGGTCAACGACATGTCGCAGACCAAGGTTGGAGTCGTCGGTGCCGGGGGTCGTGTGGGCCGCGCAGTGTGTCTTGCGGTCGAGCTCGACCACGACCTCGAGCTGGTCGCCGCGGTCGATCGCAGCGCAGCTGGGCAAGTGCGCAACGGAGTGACCCTCACCCGTGATCTGCGCTCGCTCGCCGATGCCGGCTGCGATGTGGTCGTCGACTTCACCAACGCCGACGCCGCACGAGTGACCGTGCCATGGCTGGCGATGCACGGCATGCACGCCGTCGTTGGCACGACCGGTCTGACCGACTCCGACATCGACGGGTTCCGCACCGAGTTCAGTGGCAGCAACTGCGTGATCGTTGCCAACTTCTCGATCAGCGCGGTGCTGATGATGCGGTTCGCGGAGTTGGCCGCGCCGTACTTCGACAGCGCCGAGATCATCGAGATGCATCACGAGGGCAAGATCGATGCTCCCTCGGGAACGGCGATCGCCACGGCGCGTCGAATGGCTGCGGCGTCGGGGGAGTGGGCGGCCGATCAGACCCAGCACGAGGCCTACCCGGGCTCCCGTGGTGGTGAAGGCCCTGGCGGGATCCGTCTGCACTCGTTGCGAATGCGCGGCGCTGTTGCACACCAAGAAGTGATCCTCGGCGCCGCGGGTCAAACCCTCACGATCCGCCAGGACAGCTACGACAGCGTCGGCTATGTGCCCGGCGTGATCCTGGCCTGCAAGCACATCGCCGATCACCGAGGCGTGACGCTGGGGCTCGAGGCGTTCCTCGGGATGTGATCAGTCGAGAGCAGCGATCGCGGCGTCGTAGTCGCCGCCCGGGCGCTGTCCTAGCTTCGCCCCCGACGGATGTTGGCGACGTTGGTGAGCACGACCAGCACGATGGATCCGACGATGATCGGCAACTGGAAGCGTTGGAGGAAGTTGATCGCCGACTTGACCTCCGACTCGAACTGCTTGGCGAGCCACCACAGCAACGCCAGCCGCGCGGCGATCCCGATCAGGAGCAGCGGCACGATCCGCCTCCAGCGCGTGCGCACAGTCCCGCTGAGCACGAAGACGATGTTGCTGCCCACGAAGATGGGGATGAGCACCCACTCTGCGGTGCGGTACTGCTGCTCGAAACGGTCGACGGCCTCGGTCGTCATCCCCAGGAATCGCGTGAACCACCGCAGGGCGTGATCGCCGTAGGCCCGGCCGAGGAAGTGGCACACCGCAGCCGCCAACGTCAGGCGAACCGTGGCGATGACCGCATAGGAGAACGGCGAGATCCCCGCGCCGACGGCGCCGATCAGGTACCGATTGCGCGACGACAGCATGATCAGCTGTTCTGGCTGCGTCTTCACCCAGCGGGCGAAGACGATGTTGGCGATGTTCGTGCACACGACGAGGCCGACGAACGCGGCCACGAGAAACGGGCCGTAGGCCGCTCGCTGATGCGGCTCGAGGACGTCGTCTGCCGCAGTGGTGTCCATCGTGAGCGCACCTTAAACCATGAGGTTGTTGAGGCTGGTGCGCCGTGGCCCGCGGATTCGGTGTCAACGCCGTCTGGACTACCGTGTCCGTCGCGGCCTCCGCCGCCCAGACGTGAACAACCGGAGAACATCACTCATGAAGACAACTCGACTGATCGCCGGCCTGATGGCCGCCGGTCTCATGGTCGCCGCCTGTGGCGACGACACCAAGACACCCGCCGCTGGCGGCACTGCTGCGCCGGGGGGCACCACCGCCAAGGCCGCCAATGACTGCAAGCCGGTGAAGGCCGGCGTGCTCAGCGTGGTCACCAGTCTCCCCGGCCCGAACTTCTGGGGCACCACCAAGGCGGAGGTGGATCCCGACGCAATCAAGAGTGGCATCGAGTTCGACCTCGCCAACATGTTGGCCGGATGGTGCGGTCTGAAGATGGAGTTCCGCAACGAGGACTTCACCGCGATCGTCGCCGGGCAGATCGACCCGAAGAGCTACGACATCGTGCTCTCGCAGGTGACCATCACCGACGAACGTGCCAAGGTCGTCGACTTCTCGGTCGGCTATTTCAAGGCTGACCAGGGTTTGCTCGTCAACAAGGGCACCACGGTGACGTCGTGGGAAGACATGAAGAAGTTGAC
>JANPOJ010000206.1:0-6662 GCA_031427935.1 Ilumatobacteraceae bacterium
ACTATCGACCACTGGGGCCACCGACAGCCGCTGTCCCGACAGACGGTCGTACATCTCGTCGGGCGGCGCACCGTCTTCGATGACCATCAGGTCGCTGCTCATTACGTTCTTCAGTTGGCTGAAGCGGTCGAAGCCGACGGCGTCGTGCTCGGTGAAGATCCCGGCGGGTGCACCATCGTCACCGACGACGACCAGCGCCCCATGCGCTCGCTTGTGGATCAAGCCGAGCGCATCGCCGACCGTGTGCGTGGGACCGAGCGTGATCGGCGTGTCGTAGACGATGTGGCGGGACTTGACGTACTCGATCACGCCCTCGACCACATCCAGTGGAATGTCCTGGGGAAGCACAGTCAGGCCACCACGTCGGGCCACGGTCTCGGCCATGCGGCGACCCGCCACCGCTGTCATGTTGCTGACCACAACGGGGATCGTCGTGCCGAGGCCATCGGGTGTGCTGAGGTCGACGGTGAATCGTGATGGCACCGACGACAGGCTCGGCACCATGAAGACATCGCTGTAGGTCAGGTCGTACGGCGGGCTTTCGTTCAGCAGGCGCATACCAGCTCCAGATCGACAGTGGCCATGACGGACCGCACAAGGCTACGGCCTCTGCACACCATCTGCGACGACCGCCGACCGGTACGGTTGGGTCCCGTGGCGCCACCGGTGGTTCTCGTGCATGGTTGGGGAGGGTCGTTCGACACGACCTGGGAGAGCAACGGGTTCGCGGAGTTGCTGCGCGACGCCGGTCGCACCGTGATCGGCGTGGATCTCCTGGGTCACGGCGCGGCACCCAAGCCGCACGAGCAGGAGGCCTATGCCGACCTCACCACTCGTGTTCGCGACGTATGCCCGATCGAGCCGGTCGACGCGATCGGCTTCTCCTTGGGGGCCATCACGCTGCTGCAATTCGCCATGCGCGAACCGCAGCGGTTCAACCGCTTGGTTCTGGCAGGCGTCGGTGCATCCCTCTTCGAGACCGACGACTCGCGCACCCAACGCATCATCGCGGCCCTCGAAGGCCATGGCGACCCCGACGACAACCTGGCCAGGATGTTCGTGCAGTACGCACATCACGACGGCAACGACCTGCTGGCGCTCACCGCGGTCATGAAACGCCCGAGAACGCCCATGGTGCCGGAGACGTTGTCGACCGTAACGTGCCCGACCTTGGTCGTGATCGGTGATCGCGACTTTGCCGGCCCCGGTCAACCGTTGGCCGATGCGCTCCCCGACGCGACCCTGCGAACGCTGCGCAACGTCGACCACTTCGCCACCCCGGAGGCCTTCGGGTTCATCGACGCCGCGCTCGCATTCCTCGACGCCATCCCTCTGTGAACGACCTCGATCAGGCACTCGCAGTGCTGCGCGCCGGTGGGCTGGTCGCCATCCCCACCGAGACCGTCTACGGCCTCGCGGCCGACGCGTCGAATCCCGTTGCCGTGCGCCGGATCTTCGTGGTCAAACACCGACCCGTCGACCACCCGCTCATCGTCCACATCGCCGCGGCCGAGCAGTTGCGAGACTGGGCGGGCGCGATTCCGCCCTCGGCGGCGGCGCTGGCCGACGCGTGTTGGCCGGGACCGCTGACAGTGCTCGTTCCGCGCGCAGCGCGGGTCCTCGACGCCGTGACCGGGGGCCTTCCAACCGTCGGCGTCCGTGTGCCTGCGCACCCCCTGACGCTGCAACTGCTGGAACGGTTCGGCGGAGGGCTGGCCGCACCGTCGGCCAATCGCTTCGGCCGCGTCAGCCCGACGACCGCCGATCACGTACGCGACGATCTCGGCGACGACGTCGACTTCGTACTCGACGGCGGGCCGTGCCCGATCGGTGTCGAATCGACGATCGTCGATTGCACCGTCGACCCACCCCAAGTGTTGCGCCCCGGAGGCATACCGAGCGAGCAGATCTCGGCGTTGCTCGATCAGGTGCTCGGTCATTCGGACGGGCCGAGTCGAGCACCCGGGATGCTGGAATCGCACTACGCACCGCGCTGTCGTGTGCTGCTGGCGACCACGCCCGCCGAGGCGCAGGCTCTGACCGCCGGCCGGCCGGGTAGCGAGATCCTCGGCGACACCGACCTCGTGCGTTATGCGCAATCGCTGTACAGCCGCCTGCGCGACGCCGACGACCGCCATGTCGACACCCTCATTGCGGTGCTCCCACCGGCCAGCGGCCTCGGCCACGCCATCCGCGATCGCCTCACGAAAGCCGCAGCCTCCTCCCAGACCTGACACGGCGACATGTACTCTGCGATGGGAACGCTCGTCGTCATCGCTGAGCGGGTGGAGGAGCAGCATGGGCGCCGTCACCCACATCTCCAGACGGATCGGCTGACGTGTTCCGGCAGGTGATCGCCTACCGGTGGGCCGATGGCGTGACCGACGATGCGAAGGCCGCGTTCCGAGCGGCGCTTGACGGATTGCGAGTGATTCCGGAGTTGTCGAGTTTGCAATTCGCCACAACAGAGGTCACCACGGCGCACCCGAGTGCATCGATCAAGCTGGTGCTGCGCCAGGATCCGCGTCGGGCGCAAGCGCTCGCCGGATTCGACGCGATCGCCTTCACCGTCGCAACCATCGAAGACCTCGATGCGCTCGTCGCCCATCTCGACGCGCCTTCGGCACCCAGCAGCGCGATGTGCGTCGACGTGGCCGACCCCGATGGCTTCGTCGTGCGGTTGACCACGCTTCTGCCCTGACTCGAATCGGGCAGCCCCGGAACGATACGTACGGTTTCGGGGCTGCCCGGTCTGGCCGACATCTCGCCCCACTCATCCCGGTCAAGGATGTGAGCCCGGTGTTGCTCGATCCGCGCGATCCGACTCACGGCTGGTTCAACGTCGACGTGCTGTGAGCCCGGTGTTACTCGACCGGCGCAATCGGACTCACAGTTGATTCAGGTTTGCAACCCATCGATCGCGGACGGCCTCGACGTCGGGAGCGGGGACGCCACCGATCGAGGCCACCGTCAGGGTCACGGTGCTGCCGCCGGCGTCGGGTACGAGGTCGAGCCGGCACCAGCACGGGGCCGGATCGGTGAGGTGGACCTCGAGCAGGTAGGGAGGGTCGTCGACCAGTACCTCGCCCATCCACGAGGTGACCACCAGCAATGCCTCGAAGGCCTCGGCAGGAAGGGTGTCGATGGTGAACGATGGTGCGTCGTACTGCACACCCGAGTAGCGACGAGGCGGAGTGGGAGCCGCCTCGGGCGGAGCTGCAGCAGGTGCAGAGGCGGGCTGTGATACCGGGTTCAGCAGTTGGAACTCGACGACATCGAAGGCCGCGTTGATCTCGCCCATCCTGACCCCGTCGCCGCCGTGGTCGGGATGGAACTCGGAGGCCAACCTCCGACGAGCAGAGCGAACCTCGGCGAGGGTGGCATCGGGGCTGACACCCAGGACGGCGAAGGGGTCGGAGCTCACGCTGTCGATGGATGGGTCGCCGAGCGCAATTCGGCGTAGCGAGCCCGCACGCCGGCCGTGTCGCCCACCGGCTCACCGAGTGCCGTACCGACGCCGAGGCTCCAGCGCTCGGCGACCGCCGAGTGTGCAACATCAAGGGCGATGGCCGCGGCCTGCACGCAGGCGCCGGTGGCCACCGCCTCGTCCGCGTCGGCCAACGAGGCGGGCAGGTCGCACAGTTCGGCAACCACACGCCGATAGGCGGCGCTGCGTGCCCCGCCGCCGACCAGGCGCACGGCGCTCAACGGGGTCGTGTCGCCCAAGGCATCGAGCGCGTCCAACAGACCGCACACGACGCCCTCGACAGCCGCGCGGGCGACCTGCTCGCGGGACACGTCGCTGCGCAGCCCGGTCATCAGGCCGGTCGCCTTGGGAAGGTTCGGCGTGCGCTCCCCGTCGAAGTACGGCAGCAGTGTCAGGCCGCCCGCCCCCGATGGTGCTGCCAGGGCAAGGCGGTCGAACTCGGCGTGGTCGACGCCGAGCAGCCGGGCGATCGCATCGGTCACCTTCGTTGCGTTCAGCGTGCAGGCCAACGGCAAGAAGCAACCGGTCGCATCCGCGAACCCCGCCACGGCACCCGTCGCATCGTGCGTCGATCGGTCACTCAGGGCATAGGCGGTGCCCGAGGTACCGAGGGAAAGCACCGCAATTCCGGGCTGTAGGCCGAGGCCGAGTGCGGCTGCCATGTTGTCACCGGTACCGCAGGCCACCTTCACGCCGTTCCACTCGCCAACCACCTCGGTCGCTCCGGCGACACGTGGCACCACGGTCGACCAGTCGCGGTCCTTGTCGATGATCGACAGGATGTCCCATCGATACTCACCCGACGACGGTGACCAATACCCGGTGCCGGAGGCATCGCCGCGGTCGGTGACCAACTCACCCGTCAGGCGCATCGTCATCCAGTCGTGCGGCAAAACGACGTGGGCCAACTTGGCCCAGTGCTCGGCCTCGCTGCGGTGCAACCAGCTCAACTTGGTCACGGTGAAGGCGGCGACCGGCACACTGCCCACCGCAGTGGCCCAGTCGGATGCACCACCTGGGAGTTGCTTCAGCAGCCACCCTGCGTCGGGAGCGGACTCGGTGTCGTTCCACAGCTTGGCCGGACGAATCACCTCGCGGTCGGCGTCCAGCACGACCATCCCGTGTTGTTGTCCGGCAACGCTGATCGCCTCGACGGTCGGTGATCCCGCCGCCGCCCAGGCCGTCTCGAACGCTGACCACCACTCGTGCGGATCCTGTTCGGACCGTGGAGGTGTCGTCGCAGGGTGCGGCGCCGTGCCACGTGCCACGACCTCCCCCGTGTCGAGGTTGCGAACCTCGACCTTCGTGCTCTGCGTCGACGAATCGACCCCCGCGACCAAACGTGCTGTCATCGCGGACCCACAGCAGCGGCGATGAGCCGAACGTCGGACATGCACGAACCGTAGCTGGCCTGCCATGATCGCTCTGATGCAGAGCACGCTGCCATACATCGACGCCGACGAGCTGTTCCGACTGGTTCCGTTGGCCGACGCGCTCACCGCGCTGCGGCGGTGCTTCGCCGCTACCCCATCGCACGTGGACCGCGTGCATTCCCGCGCCGGTGGTGGCGAGTTCCTGGTGATGCCGGCCGCGGCCGGCGACGTCGCGGGGGTGAAACTGGTCGGCATCCAGCCGGCGAATCCGGAGCGCGGGCTACCGATCATCCAGGGTGTCTACGTCTTGTTCGACATGCGCATCGGCCAGCCAATCGCATTGCTGGACGGGGCAGCGTTGACCACGTTGCGAACCCCAATGATCTCTGCGCTGGCAACCGACGCACTCGCACGCGCCGACGCCCGATCGATCGGGCTGATCGGTACCGGCCCGCAAGCCGTCGCTCACCTGAACGCCATGCGTGTCGTGCGACCCGACATCGATCACGTCGTGGTTGCCGGCCGCACCCCGGCTCACGTGTCGCGCGTGGTGGATCAGTTGGTCTCGGCGGGCGAGTCAGCGACGATCGGCAGCTACGCCGACGCAGCGTCGTGCGACATCGTCTGTGCGGCGACGCGAGCTGACCAAGCGCTCTTCGGTCTCGCCGAGGTGCGCCGTGGCACCCATCTCAACCTCGTCGGCTCCTACCGCCTCGACCTGCGCGAAGTGGCAGCGGATCTGGTGGCAGCGTCGACAGTCGCTGTCGACGACATCGCCGCGGCGCACGCCGAGGCCGGCGACCTGCACCTCGCGGTGGAGGAAGGCGTGTGGTCGTGGGGCCAGATCGCCGGTGACTTGACCGACCTGGCCGACGGTCGGCTTCGGCGCACCTCGCCCGAGCAGATCACCCTGTTCAAGAGCGTCGGGCTGGCCGTGCAGGACCTCGTGATCGCCCAATGCGCTGCAGAGGCTGCGGGAATCCTGGAGACGTCGTGAGCAAGACCGTCGTGATCGTCGGTGGCGGCCTGGTCGGCCTGTCGTCGGCGCTGTTCCTCACCGAGGCGGGCGCGGATGTGACCATCATCGACTGCGCCGCCCTCGGCAGTGGGGCCGCCCGCGGCAATGCCGGGTTCATGTGCACAGCGATCGTCGAGCCGCTGCCGGCGCCCGGCGCGATCGGCAACGCCCTCAAGTCGTTGCGTGACCCGGCGCGGGCCTTGCGCATCCTGCCCAAGGCAATCCCGCGGATGGCCCCGTGGCTGCTGACCTTCGCCCGCAACTGCACGGCGTCGCGCTACCAGTCGGGTCGGGCCGCGCTGGCCGAGTTCAACCGCAACAGCTCGGCGGTGCTGGAGCGTCTCACCAGTCAAGGTGCTGCGGTCACGCTCAGCCGCGAACTGCTGGTGCCCTATCACGATGTGGCCAAGGCCGAGCATCACTTCAAGGCGTTGCAGCCAATGGTCGAGTTCGGCGCACGCATCCCTGATCGCGTCGTCGACGGCGACGAGCTGCGCCGCATCGCGCCGGCCATCACCGACCACGTTCGCGCCGGCCTGGTCATGCCGGGCGATCGATCGGTCGATCCGCGCCGCTACGTCGACTCGGTGATCGAGATCCTGCGGACGCGAGGCACGCGGTTCCTCGAGCACACCGAGATCACCCGTGTCGTGTCATCGGGCGACAGCGTTCGATCGGTGGAGACGTCGAACGGAACCATCGACGGCGAGGAGTTCGTGCTGGCAGCTGGAGCCGGCTCGCGCCTCCTTGCCAAGCACTTCGATCTGCGGCTGGCGGTCATACC
>JANPOJ010000207.1:0-21878 GCA_031427935.1 Ilumatobacteraceae bacterium
CGTGGCTCGGCAGTTCTGCTCCACGGTGTGGTGCAGGCGGACGAGGAGGTGCCCGATTGCCCTCCCCGCTCGCCATGACTGGTACCGCTCCCGTTCCTCGTGCACGATCTGCTCGCGCCGACGAACCTGTAGCGCGGTGCTGTCGATCACGAGGTCATCGAGGTCGAGCAGGCGAACGCCCGGCACATACCTCGCAGCGGGATCGACGTTGCGAGGCAACGACAGATCGACGATGGTCAGGGGACGACCGCCGCGGCGTGCCATCACACGTTCAAGATCAGCCACACCCAGCAACGGCGTGCGGGCGCCGGTGGCGCAGACCACTACGTCGGCCTGTTCGAGCACCGTGGTCAGGTCCTCGAACCTCACGACCTTGTTGTCAGCGCCCGCCAGGCGCAGCGCCCGATCATGTCGACGTGCGCACACCGCGAACTCGAGTCGCCGAGCGTTGAGCTCCTCCGCGGCCTTCCCGGCCATCGTCCCCGAACCGAGCACCAGGACCACCCCGACCGGCTGGAACGGATCGGCGCAGGCTGCGTCGAGCGCAAGCCGCGGCAGCGAGGGGGTCAGCGCATCGTCAGCGGTGTGTTGGGCCTGGCGACCCGCCGCGGTGGCGAATCGGAACAGATTGGTCAGGCAGGAGCCGGCGCTGCCCGAGGCGCGGGCCGCAGCAATTGCCGATCGGATCTGGCCGAGGATCTCGACCTCACCGGCAACGCGCGACTCGAGGCCGGCCGCCACGCGAAGAAGATGCAGCGCAGCATCGTCTCCCAACGCAGTGAAGGCACACGCCCGAAGGGCTTCGAGCGACACACCGGTGTGCGCGGCCAACGTTCGCAGCGCAAACTTCGTGTTGGGCGCCGAGCCGAACAGGTACAGCTCGGTGCGATTGCACGTCGAGATGACCAACGATTCAGACACGCCCGCGTGGCCGAGTAACCGATGGCCGAGGCTGTCGGCGCGCTCCGCAGTGAGGTTGACCCGCTCGAGAATTTCGAGGGGCGTTTGTTGATGCGTGATCGCTACAAGCGCGAGCGAACACGCATCAACAAATGGCGTCCCGATGCCCATTTCAGTTCCGTCCCTCCAGCAAGTGCATCGCCTACCGCCGTCCCGGCATCGCGACAGGAGCATGGTCCCACCGAATGGGAGCCCCCACAATGATTCGATAGTCCTAGGACGTGCTGAACCGCGATCGGCTGCAACGCGAGAGACCCGGCCCCCTTTCCTGGTCATCGACCCATTTGGCCTGGTCATGGCTCAAATTCAATTGTGTGTCAGAGCGGGGGTCCGGTGGGACACGATTCAGCAAACAACTAGCAGGGAGCGCTCGACCGCTTACTCTTCGTGAAGGCTTGAAGGTGGTCAGGTCGGCGTCGGCGACGACGGGTCAGGCAACATGCCGTCGACTGCCTCCGGTCACCGCGCGGTAAACAAACAACGCGACCGCGCCGCCAACGATGGAGCCGAGGATTCCCGACGGTTGCAGCACACCATCTTGCGCGTCGTGATGCGTCATGGCGTACCCGAAAAGTCCACCGACGACCGAGCCGGCAAGCCCCAGAACGGTCGCGGGTCCGACTGGCATCGGGTCCTCGTCTGGGACCAGACCTCGAGCAATGAAGCTGACGACGAGGCCGGTCACGACCAGATACACAATGAAACCAAGCACGGCCTGCAGCTCCTTCGGTGAGGTTGTCCCGAGCGTTCGGGTGCGCTCAGTCATTTCCGATTTCGATCGGTTCCAAACGTCAGAAATCGAATTGCGCTGAGGTACCGGCGTGGCCCCACAGGTCGGTGCTGAGGTACTTCATGCCGGAGTCCGCCAGCACGATGGCCACTGTTTGGCCACGGTGTCGATCGCGCAACAGTTGCTCCGCGGCCACCAGGCACGCGCCGGCCGAGAACCCGGCGATGATGCCTTCTCGGCGGGCCAGCCGCCGAGCGCCGGCAATGGCCTCGACATCGCTGACCGCGAGGTGGCCATCGACGAACGCCGGATCGATCAACGGCAGCGTTGCCATCGAGTAGCCGCCGCCCTGGATGCGGTGCGCCGGATCGACCAGCGGATGACCGGCCAGCACCGCCGCACCATCGGGCTCGACGATGTAACACGCGATCGCCGGGTTCTTCGATTTCAGGAAGCGGGAGACTCCGGCGAATGTGCCCCCGGTTCCGACGAACTCGCAGAACGCATCGACATCACCGCCGGCCTGCTCCCACAGCTCGGCTGCCGTCCCGTCCTCATGCGCACTCGCGTTTCCTGCCAAGTGGAACTGGTCGGCGCGGAATGCGTCGCGATCCGTCGCGACCGCCGCCGCCACCTGCTCGACAAGGGCCAGATCGTCGCCGCTGACATGCCCGTCGAGCGAGCCCAGTTGTTGGTCGACGAGGATCACCTCAGCCCCAAGGGCGCGCATCATCTGGGCCCGTTCAGTCGAGTTGCCGGCCGACATGACCGCGACGAACGGGTACCCCTTGACAGCACACACGATCGCCAGGCCGGTGCCCGTGTTCCCGCTCGTCAGCTCGACGATGGTCTGTCCCGGTCGAAGCGCGCCGCTCGCCTCGGCATCTTCGACCATGCGCAGGGCGATGCGATCCTTCTTCGAGCCACCGGGATTGAGGTACTCGAGCTTGGCTACGACACGACCGTCGAGCCCGCTGGTCGCCCGGGCGAGCTCGACCAGCGGCGTCCGCCCGATTGCCGCCAGCACCGAGGCGCCGGTGCCCGCTGCGCGCCCTTGTCGTGGTATCACCATCGACGGCGAACCCTAGTGGCACGCTCGACCGATTGAGTCGGGCGCGATTCGGGTACTAGTGATTCGGTTTTCGCGCCCGCGGCGGCGGCTTGGGCGCGAAAACCAAAATTGCCGTTCCGGTATCGCGCCCGATGCTCAGCGGCGAAGTCGACCACCGCGGAACCTATTGCAGCACGTCGGGGAAGCCGGGGGCTCGAAGGTCGGTACCGACGGCGTCTTCCAGCAGCTTGACGACCTGCGATGACCAGGCGCTGCCGCCGTACAGGGCCTTGGAGCGGACGAAGGTCTGCTCGACCAATCCGGCGACCTCCAACGGCACCCCGAACTCGCGACCCATCTGCATCGCAAAACCGAGATCCTTCAGCGCCAGGTCCATCGTGAACCCGATGTTGTAGCTGCCGTTGAGGATCACCTGGCTCTCGGTTTCGTGAACGAAGCTGTTGCCGGAACTGTTGAGGATCGCCTCGAACGACTTGGCCAGATCGAGACCTCCCCGCTTGGCGAGCATCAGCGCCTCGCCGGCCGCGACGAGGTGGACGAACGCGAGCATGTTGGTGATGACCTTGATGATCGCCGCGTTGCCCAACGGGCCCATGTACAGGATCGGACTTCCGACGGCCTCGAGAAGATGGCGATGCTGCTCGAAGACCTGCTCGTCGCCGCCGACCAGCACGGTGATGTCGCCTTCGGCCGCCTTGTGCACGCCACCCGTGACAGGGCACTCGAGCATGTTGACACCGCGCTCGGCGCATTGCTCGGCCAGTCGCAACGTCTCGCTTCGATCGTTGGTGCTGTTGTCGATCCAGGTGCCGCCGGGCGCCAACCCCTCGAGAACCCCCCGCGGGCCGCAGACGACTGCATCGACGACCGCCGGCGACGGCAGGCAGGTGAACACGACGGTCGACTGGGCAGCAACATCGGCGGCCGAATCGGCCCACGTTGCGCCCGCGGCCAGTAGCCCATCGGCGAGCTCGCGATGCAGATCGGTGACGGTGACGCGATGGCCGGCCCGAACCAGGCTCATCGCCAAGTGAAATCCAAGATTGCCGAGTCCGACGTACCCCACCTGTTCAGCCATCGCTACAGTCTTCGTCTCCGGCGAGCATCCATCAAAGTGGGATTGAAAGCACGATGACGATCACAGACTTTGCCATGGAGCACTTCGGCCTCGGCGGCAAGAACGCCATCGTCACCGGCGGCAACACCGGTCTCGGGCAGGCATTCACACTCGCCCTCGCCAAGGGTGGCGCCAACGTGTTCGTTCCCAGCCTGATGGACGACGCTAACACTGATGATGAGGGCGGCACGCGGACGATGGTCGAGGCCGAGGGTGTGCGCTACCACTTCATGCAGGCCGACATCACCGCGGCCGGCACGCCGAAACGGATCGTCGATTCGTGCGTCGAGCAATTCGGGTCCGTCGACATCCTGGTCAACAGCGCCGGCGTATGCCCGCTCGCGGAGGTGCTCGACTTCGGACGTGAGAAGTGGGATGCCACGGTGCAGGTCAACCTCACTGCCGCGTTCGAGATGAGCTTCGAGGTCGCCCAGCGGATGGTGCCGCAACGCAGCGGCAAGATCATCAACATCTGTTCGATGTTCAGCTTCCTCGGCGGTCGGCTGTCGCCGGCGTACTCGGCCACCAAGCACGGCATCGCCGGGCTCACGAAGGCGTACTGCGACGAGCTCGCCCAGCACAATATCCAGGTCAACGGCATCGCCCCCGGCTACTACGCGACGGCGATCACCGCCAACACCCGCAGCGACCCCGAGGCCAGCCGCCGAGTGCTTGACCACATCCCCGCCGACCGCTGGGGCGACCCACTCGACCTGATGGGCACCGTCGTGTTTCTCGCCAGCCGCGCGTCCGACTACGTCAACGGGCACATCCTCGCTGTCGACGGCGGCTATCTCGTCCGTTAGGGCGAGCGACGGTATGACGACATGATCGCCGAGACACCATGATGAAAAGCCCGTACCTCATCGGCATCGACTGCGGCACACAGAGTGCGAAGGTCGTCGTCTACGACGCTGCGGGGATTGCCATCGCTCGCGGCCAGCACGCCCTGCGGCCGATGAGCCGACCCCGACATGGTGTGGCGATCCACACCGACGACGACCTCTGGGAATCGATTGCCGCGGCAAGTCGACAGGCGTTGGTGGCGTTCACCGGCGACCTCAGCGAGATCGCTGCCGTGGGGCTGTGCCCGATCCGGTGCTGCAAGGCCTTCCTCGACGCAGAGGGCGCGCTGGTGGAGCCGGTGATCAGTTGGATGGACGACCGCGCTTACCAGTCATACCTGCCCGACGACCCGGCGCTCGCCTACGCGACAACATCGTCGGGCTACCTGGCGCACCGCTTCACCGGTGAGTTCAGAGACACCGCCGCCAACAACATCTTGCTGCAATGGCCGATCGACACCGATACGTGGCAGTGGAGCGACGACCCGTCGCTGTACCAACGGTTCGGTGTCACACGCGACATGCTGCTCGAACTGCAGATGCCCGGCGATGTCATCGGCGGTGTCACGCACGCGGCGTCCGAAGCCACCGGCATTCCCGTCGGCGTACCGGTCGTCGCCACCGCCAACGACAAGGCGGTGGAGATGCTGGGCGCCGGGTCGCTCGGCGAGACCACGGCGCTCGTGTCGCTCGGCACCTACATCGCCGCGATGGTCCATGGCACCGTGAACCACAAGACGCCGACACACTTCTGGACCAACTTCGCCTGCATCCCCCACCGGTACCTCTACGAGAGCACCGGGGTGCGCCGCGGCATGTGGACGTTGACGTGGTTCCTCGATCTGCTGGGTGATGAGGTGGCTGATCGTGCCGCGTCGCTGGGGCTCTCGCGTGAGGAGTACGTCGAGCGAGAGGCCGTGCTGGTGCCGGCCGGCAGCCACGGCCTGATGACCGTGCTCGACTGGCTGGCCCCGACCGACAAGCCGTTCCGAAAAGGCATGATGCTCGGCTTCGATGCCCGCCATTCGCGCGGGCACGTGTACCGATCGATACTCGAATCGATCGCGTTGACGCTGAAGCGCCACGTCGACGCGATGTGCGCCGAGGTCGGCATTGCGTTGGAGGAGATCGTCGTGTCGGGCGGAGGCTCCAACAGCGCGCTGTTCATGCACATCTTCGCCGACGTGTTCGGCATTCCCGCCTCGCGCAGCATCGACGGTGGCGGCGCCAGCCTCGGCGCAGCAATGTGCGCGGCCGTCGCCGCGGGCCTGCACCCCGACATCGAGACGGCGGCAGCCAAGATGGCGAAGGCACGCGAGTCGTTCGTTCCCGATCCAGCCAACGGTGCGGTGTACGAGCGGATGAGCCAGACCGTTTTCCACGACATCCGCAGTCACACCGACGCGCTCTTCGAGCGCTCCTACCCCATCTTCCACTAAGCGAATTCCCCGAGCAAAGGCCGGTAACCATGCCCCTCACGCGTGACGCCATCGTCGAACACCTGCAACAGATCGTCGGTACGGAGCGCGTCCTCACGGACGAGCACCTGCTGCAGCAGCGCAGCATCGACAATTTCCGCAAGCTGCAGAACATCTTCGGCGTCTACACCCTGCCGCTGCCGAGTGCGGTGGTGATGGTTCACAACACCGACGAGGTCGCGGCCGTGCTGACGTTCGCCGACGAACACGGTGTGAACGTGGTGGCGCGTACCGGCGGCACTGCCACCGAGGGAGGTTTGGAGACACCCGTCGAGAACTCGATCGTCGTCGACGGTTCGCAGATGAACCAGATCATCAAGGTCGACGCCTACAACATGCAGGCAACCGCGCAATGCGGCGTGCCACTGCAGATGCTCGAAGACCGCGCTCGCCAGCTGGGGTTGACGACCGGGCACTCGCCGCAGTCGAAGCCGGTGGCGCAGATGGGCGGCCTGGTGGCGACGCGCAGCATCGGCCAGTTCTCGACGCTGTACGGCGGCATCGAAGACATGGTGGTCGGTGTCGAGGTGGTGTTCGCCGGAGGGCAGGTGTCGCGGATCAAGAACGTGCCACGGCGCGCCGCTGGCCCCGACATTCGCCACATCGTGATCGGCAACGAAGGTGCGCTGTGCTTCATCACCGAGGTGACGGTGAAGCTCTTCCCGTACATGCCGGAGAACAACAGGTTCCTCGGCTGGACGCTGAAGGACATGAAGACCGGCTTCGAGGTGCTGCGCGAGGTGATGGTGGCCGGATACAAGCCGTCGGTGGCTCGTCTCTACGACCAGGAGGACGGCCAACTGCACTTCTCGCATTTCGCGGCACCCGACGACTGTGTGGTGCTCTTCATGTCCGAGGGTGCGGCCGGGATCGCCAAGGCAACGGCCGACGGCATCGCCGAGATCGTCGCCCGCCACCCCGAGTACACGCCCGTCGAGAGCAGCCTGATCGCCGAATGGTTCGACGATCTCGTGTGGGGCGTCGACAAGATAACCCGCGAAGACGAGCGCATCCGCACTACGCGCAACGTGAACCGCACGACCGAGATCTCCGCCGACTGGAGCTCGATCTACGACATCTACGTCACCGCGCTCGCCCGCATCCGCAGCGAGATCCGCGGCATCACGTTGCTCGGTGGGCATTCGTCGCACAGCTACATCAACGGCACCAACATGTACTTCAACTACTTCTACGACCTCATCGACTGCGAACCCGAGGACGAGACCACGAAGTACTACCTGCCGATCATTTCGATCATCTGCGAGGAGACGCTGCGGTACGGCGGCTCCATCGTGCACCACCACGGCATAGGTAAGGCCCGGGCTCGCTGGGTGACCGACGAGTACGGCTCGTCGTACGCCATGCTCGAAACGCTGAAGCGTGCGTTCGACCCGAACGGCATCATGAACATGGGCACGATCATCCCCCGCTGATCAGCAGGGACGAGCTGGCTGCCGCGACCAGCCGCGTGCCGGCGCCAAGTTTCGCGTCGGAGGCGGCGAGGAGGCGCAAGAAGCGCTCGGGTGGAACGGCGCGACTCCACAGGAAGCCCTGGCCGAAGAGGCAGCCGAGCCGCTGCAACGCCGCGCCTCTTCGAGGCTCTCCACTCCTTCGGCCACAACGTCCAGTGCCAGCGCCTTGCCGAGGCCGACGAGGGCTTGCACCACTGCCATGCTTCGCGGGTCGTGCAGCATGCCGGCGACGAACTGTTTGTCGATCTTGACCATGTCGAGCGGGAGCTCGGTGATCTTGGTCAGCGGGCTGTCGCCGGTGCCGAAGTCGTCGGCGGCAAGGCCGACCCCGGTGGCGTTGAGGGCGCGGAGATCGTCGAGCAGCTCCGGACGAAGCGCGAATCGAGAGTGATTCCGCCGTCTCGTGCCGGCCGGTCACGTCGACGAGTTGCACGGTTCAGCCTGAGGCGCAGGTCAGCCCACCACTTGTGGCGCCATCCAAGATCGCATGGAGCTCGGTGATCGTCGCCAGGTTCCGGGCCTCGGTGACCTGGTTCACGAGATCGTCGACAGCCGCGTCGCTGAGCGACCAACCCAGCGGCGCCGTCACGCCGGGATGATCGACGAGCGACAGACGGAAGAACCTCGACGTCAGCTCCTTGTCACCGCTCAGTACGTGGATGTCGGGTGACAGGCTGCGGCTGAACTCTGCTGCACCCTGCTCGATCGGGCCGTAGGAGAGGTCGCCGAACACGCTGGTGGCCCCGCTGAGTGGGGCGACGGCTTGGGCGACATCCTTGCCGGGTGTGCTCCCCGTCAATCCTGCGTAGCCGTTGTTGATCTCGATGAGTATGGGCACGATGCACCGGTCGTGTGTGGTGTTGTAGGACGAGACGAGCGGCTCCAACACCGACCAGGTGTCCATGATCGAGGCCGCTCCCGAGTTGTCGCGGTATCCGCCGTCACCGATCGACAGGTTGTCGTTCGTGGTGAGATCACCGTCGTCACAATGGATCGTTCCCGCAGGCGAGACCAGTGGGAACCGGGCAGAGAGGAACGCTGCCGTGGCGAGATCGATGTTTCGGTCGCACAGGTAGTCGACGAGGTCGCGGGTGCCTGCCTGGTCTGGCGCTGGACCATTGTCGAGCACGCGTTGGTCCTTGCACGCGCCGGCCCGAGTGGTGTTGGGCGGCATCCTCTGGGCCGACCGTGCCGGGGAGATGTTGACTCGACACCCGTCATTGAGGTTCGTCCCACTGAAGAACACCAGCGGTTGTGTCCATGGTTTGTCTGCGGTGTCTGCGTAGAACGCGCCACTGCCAGGGTCCTGCTGATCGACTTCGAACTGGCGCCGCCACGATTCCTGCAGCAGCTCGCCACGGTCCAATCCTGGACTGAAGTTGATGATCGCGTTCGGGGCTTCGACGAGGAGCTGCCAGGCGAGCTCGGGTGAGAGCAGGTCCGCCCCGAACCGATCGCTGACCCAAGCTGCCGCACTGCCCGAATTGGCCGAGTCGAGTTGCTGCTGGGCCATGATCGATGCGATTCCAACGCTTCCGCCCGATGCGCCGCTGGCTGCGAACACCCTTGACCATGCCGGTGTGGAGACACACGGTTCGGTTGCCACATTCGCGCCGACGAAGATGCAGTCGAGCGCAGCCGACGTGAACGCTGCAGCCTTGATTCCACCTCCTGCGGCAGCCACGAACACCAGCGGTTCTGCCTGCTGTTCAGCCGGTGCCTGACTGACGACGGAGGCGCCACCGAGGTTCGCAATCGTCCAGCGGTCGAAGGCGGCCTCCACCGTCAGCTGAGGACTCGCCGGCATCGTCGCGTCGTCCATGGTCTTCGCGTCGTGATAGCCATCACCGTCGAAGCGGTGGCTGAGGAACCCGAGCACGATCAATCCGAAGATCACCGGCAAGCGACGGAACCCGATGACGTCGAGAGCGGCCGGAAGTTTGCGACTCTCCATCCAGTGCCCGAGGGTGCCGAACACCACGACCAGCGCGGCCATGAACGTGGCGATGATCGCCGACACTCCGAATCGCGGCGCCCACTTCCACGGGTCGTCAATCGCGAGGGCATAGACCGTCACGCACACGACAACGACGACGACCTCGACGAAGACGAACAGCCTCTTGCGGGCTGCCTCGTTCTTCGTACCTCGAAAGGCCCACGGCACGATGGCTCTGGCGAGCACGAAGCCGACGACCGCGAGGCCGAACGCCGGGATCGCCCAGAACACCAACCGGCCACTCGAGTTCGAGTCGATGATCGACGGGACCGAGGCCCGCACCAACGCCACTCCGAGCGTGGTCAACGGCGCTGCGGCAAGGATCGCGGGGACCACCCGCTTGTGGCGCTCGTCGGGCACCGTGATGTCGGCGCCCGGCAGGGCATTTGCCGGCGGCGGCACCACACTCGGATCGACGGTGGCCGAACGGGAGACCAGCGGCCAGCTGAGCGCGGCGATGACGAACACCAGCACCCCGGCGGCGAGGGCTCCGGCACCCCACGCCTGGTGCCGCAACAGGCTCGTCCGTGCCGCCGCGCCGATCACGATCAGCGCGGCACCCACGATCGCCAGTCGCAGTGTGCCCGTGCGCTCCAACACTTCGCGCTTCGACTTGGCGTCGGTGCCCAGGCGGAGCGCAATCGCTGCGAGCGAGAGCGACAGCACGGCGGTGAGGGCCAATCCGAGAACACCGAGACCCGGCGTCTGTGCCCACAGCCGCAGCGCGTCCTGGCTCTGCGCGCCCGGAGTGCCCACCAACATCAGGACGGCATGGAGAATGACGGCGACGATCAGCACGCGGTACGTCGTTCCGGTGCCCCGCCACAAGCGCAATCGCTGGCGAGCGTGCTTCGAATCGGTGCCACCTTCTCCGACCGAACCGTCGACGACAGGTCGCAGCAGGCTGAGCACCCCGATCACGACCGGGACGAGGATCAGCAGGCGCAGGTTGACTCGAGCGAGCCCGGAAACATGCAACACGGAGCCGAGCCAACCGGGAGACCCACTTCCTCCGAGGATGACGAGCTCGAGGACCTGGTTGAGCACCCCGAGCAGCGCGTTGAGGATCAAGCCGAGCGCCGCGTACCCCAAGAGCGTCGCGATCCGCTTGTCGGTGACTCGCCCGCGCAGGGCCTTGACGATGCCGTAGAAGATGAGAAACGCAAACGGGACGAGCAACAACTCGAGAATCGTTTGCACCCGCGCCAGCGGCACTGGTTGGAATCGCAGCCAGATGCGCAATCGTTCCCAGCCGAGGTTCCACGTCTCGAAGGCCTTCTTGACGGCAGTCGTTCCGTTGTGCAGGGAGTTGGTGCTGACGCCGGATACACCCTCGGCGTGGATCTTCTTGATACCGGCGTCAAGCGCCGTCCGGGCCGTATCGATCGCCAGGTACAGCACCGCGACCGCAGCCAACCCGGCATCGCGAACGTTCTGACGGTCGGCCAGGCAGGCCCCACCGCTGTCCCACTGCTTGTCAACCCAGGCGACCGAGCCGCGGGCAAGGCGCTTCAGCGCGGTCAGGGCTCGAACGAGAGGATCGGTGTGCACGCCCTCGAAAGTATTGTCGCTTTGGCTGGTCGTGTTCATCGATCCTCCCCGAGCGATACGCCAGCGTGCTAGAGCACGTTGATCACGGTGCCGAGGCCGCCGAGACGCATCAGGTCGGGGCGCTCGATCAGCCGTTCGACCCCGTCACGCGGCTCGCCGCCCGACGCGATCACCTCTTGGGCGATCGATGCAGCAACGACCGGCGCGGCGAACGAGGTGCCGCTCCAGTACGCCCATCCGGCGTAGTCGTCGAGGTCGCTGTACGGGGCAGCCGTCGGGTTCATCCAGAAGCGGCTCAGCAGATCGGTGCCCTGAGCACAGGCCGACACCCACGGGCCGTAGTTCGTGAACCAAGCCGGCCGGCTTCCCACCAAGGCACCGACCGACACGACGTTGTCGAACCCTGCGGGCCATGTGATGCGGCACGACCTGCTGTTGCCGGCCGATGCAACGACGACCACGTCGCGTCGCTCCTCGTGCTGGTAGGGAGTGCAGCTCTGCCCATTCGAACGGTCGCCGACAAGCGTGTCGAGCACCGATCGAGTCGCCTTCGGCGGATCGTCGTCTTCGCAGTACCCGCTGAACGAGAGGTTGATCACGAGCGGGCGGCTCTGCAACGTCAACAGGTCCTGGGCGATCACCGGCGCAGCGCATCCGGGAGCGGCCGGCAGCGCGGCCAGTCGTCCGAGCCTGACGAGAGCGATCTCGATGGCGCGCGCCAGCTCGAAGTCGTCGACGTCACCGAACGTGCGCAGTCCCCGCTGACCGACGATCGTTGCGCCGGGCGCGATCTCGTCGACAACACCGGCGATGAACAACCCATGACCACTGAACGGGTCCAGATATTCGTCGCCGTCGCTGTCGGCTGTGTCGTCGTCTTCGTTCGCTGACCTGACGATGACGTTGAATCCCCCTGCTCCGGGTGGAGGTGCTCCGATGCCCCCGGGCCCGGAGACCTTCACGACTCCGGCCGAGGTCGGTGCGGCCACGCCGGTGTCGATGATGAGCACGACGCACTTGCCGCTCGATTGCGGCACGCGCGGGGCAAGATCGGCAGTCGTGGTTCGGGGCGGCGGCGCCGGGACGGCCAACGTACGACGCGGGCCACGACGACGTGCCGGCCCAGTGCTGACGCAACCAGTCTCACGACAGCCGCACGTTGCCCAGTAGACCCATTGGTCGAACGACGAGGGCATTCCCACCGGCGACGGCATTCCCACCGGCGACGGCATCCCCACCGGCGACGGCATCCCCACCGGGTTCGGGTATGCCGCGGCATCGGCGAAGAAGACGTGGTTGACTTGTGCGTCGATACCAGCCGCGCGCAAGCGACGACAGGTCTCGATGGGGTCACCGATTCCACCGACCAACACGTAGCCGCCGGCTCGGCCGACGACCGGGTGGCCTGCACCGAGTACCTCACTCAGCCGATCGAGTTGCGACACGGCCACCACCAGCTCAGCGGGTCGATACGCAAACTCACTCCCGCCCTTGTCGCTGCCGAAGCGCACCCGCCTGTCCCACGGCCCCTGGGCTGGGTCGAATCGCTCCCAATGCATTCCTGGCGGATGGGGCCCCGGCGGGTCCCCACTGGCCGATTTCTTCGCGCTTCTTCGCGGCACGTTGGTTCCTCCATGTGATCGAATGCAGATCGCCGCCCAATTCCCCATTGCGGCTGATCGCATTGCTCACCACAAAGGAGCACTCATCGCCGTGACTGATACGTGGAGCTCGGAAGTCGATGCGCTGCACGCCCGCTCGACTGTGTACCGCAGCCTCGATCTCGTGCAGTCCGACCCGGAGCTGGCGTTGTCGCTGTCCGCCGGCTTCATCGACGACGCTGATCCAGAGATCGCTGCTGTCGCGCTGTGGGCAACAGGCCGAGCGAACTACGAACGAGCCCACTTCACCATGGCGGAGGAGGTGTTGAATCGCGCAGTCGCACTCGGGCGGCGATCCGAGCTCCCCGACATCGTGGCCCAGATCCGCGTCAGCTTGGCTGCGGTGCACATGGAGCTGGGTCGCACCGCACGTGCGCTTCGAGAGCTCGATCGTGCTGCAGCAGAGATCAGCGAACAGTTTGCCGGCCGAGTTCTCAAACAGCGATCGTTCGTGCTGTTCCAACTCGGCCGGGCTCACGAGGCGGTGCGCGACGCCGATCGCGCCCTGCCGTTGCTCCGCCGGGAGCACGATCAATTGGGCGAAGCGAGGCTGCTGATCAACCGGGGAATTGCCCGTCTCGCGCTCGACGACCTGGGTAGGGCGGAGGCCGATCTTCGCGAGTGTCGCGACCTAGCGGTTCTGATCGACCAGGACCTGATCGTCGCCGCCGCCGACCACAACCTGGCGTTCCTCGTCGGGCGTCGTGGCGACGTTGCCGGGGCTCTGCGGTTGTACGAGCAAGCCCGCATCGGCTATCACCGGGTCGGCGACCCGGGCAGGGTCATGCCGATCCTGGATGCCGATATCTCCGAGACATTGCTCTCGGCTGGGCTGGCTGCCGACGCAGCGCACAGCGCGGCTCGTTCGCTCGACAGCGCGCTGGCATCGGGTGACGTGCTGCAACAGGCGGAAGCCCGCCTGCGGCTGGCCCGTGCGCTGCTCGCCGGCGATGACGCTGTCGCCGCCATGGCACACGCACGCGAGGCGGCTCTGCTGTGTCGAAAGGCCCGGCGCCGACCATGGCAGGCCTTGGCCAACTTCGTGATGGTGCAGTCAGAGCTCGCCATGATTCCACGCACGGCACGGCCGGGGGCGCTGCTCAATCGAGCAGAGAAGCTGCTCGGCGTCCTCGACACCGAAGGCTGGCGACGCGAAGCCGCCTTGTTGCGGATCGGGCTCGGTCGCCTCGCTGTCGAGCTCGGCCAGATCGAGCGGGCCCAACGGCATCTCGCCGCCGCGCAGGGAAAGGGAACGTCGTCAATCGATCGGCTGCACACCTGGCACGCGATCGCGCTCAGCCGACTCCTCGCGGGCGATCAGGGGGGCGCAGCGCGGGCGGCTCGCCATGGCCTGCGGGCGCTGACCGACTATCGAGCGCACCTCGGCTCGACCGAGTTGCGCGTGTCCGCATCTGCCATGGCAGCGCAACTCGTCGAGATCGGTGTGCGCGTGGCGATCGCACGCGGGCAGCCTCGCAACGTCGTCCGGTGGACGGAAGAGTTGCGGGCAGCGTCGGTGCGAGTCGTGATGCCACCGGCGAGCGATCCGATCTTCGATTCGCTGCTCGATCAGCATCGAGCGCTCGCCGTGGGTACATCGGGTGCCCACCGTGCCGCCGACCACCAGGCCTCCCTCTCGCAAGCCGAGACCGCGCTGGTCGCTCACGCCAGGCAATCCAGCCCGCGCCGATCGGCGGTCCATGTCACGACCCAGCTCGACGGGCTCGGCGCGGTCCTCGCCGGTCGCACGCTCGTGAGCTTCGGCCAGTGCGACGCGACGATGTATGCCTCGGTGTGCACCGGTCGGACGTGGCGCCTTCACACGATCGCCTCGACACGCGCGATCTCATCCGAGGTGGCCTACTTGCGGGCCGCTGCACGCCGGATGCTCAGCGGCTACGACCCCGGCCTCACCGTGACCGCGGCCCTCGACGACGCAGCAGCCACCGTCGAGCGCATGCTGATCGGCCCGCTGAAGATCCGGTTCGACCAACCCATCATCCTCGTGCCGTCAGGTCCGTTGTACGGGCTGCCGTGGGGGCTGCTGCCGGTGCTGACTGAGGTTGCCCACGTGGTCGCGCCCAGCGTCATGGCCTGGCGACGAATCGAGCAGGCCCCGATCTCGACGGGTCTTGCTCGCGACTCCATCGTCGTGGGTCCGGGGCTGCAGAGCGGTCGAGCCGAGTCGCAGCGCTTCGCTGCTGACTCCGCGGCCACGACCGTGCTCGAAGGTGCCGCAGCCTCGGTCGACAACACACGCGAGGTTCTCGCCTCATCGAGCCTGGTCCACCTCGCCGCGCACGGCACCTTCCGCGGCGACAGCCCGCTGTTGTCTTCGTTTCGGATGTACGACGGCCCCCTCACGGTGTTCGACATCGAACAACTTGCCACTGTCCCGGATGTGATGGTCATGCCGTCGTGCGAAGCCGGAAGCGTGTCGACCCACCCAGGAGACGACCTGATGGGCGTCGCCGCTGCACTCGTCGGACGCGGGGTGAAGTCGCTGATCGCGCCCGTCGATTCGGTCCCTGATGAAGCGCTCGTCGAGCCGATGCACGCCCTACACCAAAGAATTCGACGTTCGGAACCGACGGCGGAGGCGCTCCGCGCTACTCGCTGCGAGCTCCCTCGCGGCTCCATCGAACGCGCTGCGGTTTCCACCTTCATCTGCGTCGGCGCCAGCGTTCGGATTGCTACAGGCGCACGATCGGAGTGACGCAGATCCGTCCGTCGGCGAAGTGAACCGCCCACCGATGCAGACCACGCACGACGATCGCCTCCCGGAACCGGCCGAGTGCGTCGGAATCCACCCTCGAAGCGCCTGCGGAAGTCACGGTCGTGATGGCACTCACGCCTCCAGGTGTGAGCTGGCCCGTCACGACGCCATCACCGAAGTGCGCGTCGATCTCGATCTGACAGCCACCGCCTTCGAAACGGAGGAGCCGACCTGACTCTGCGCCGCGTTGGGCAAGTGAGCTCTCGATCGAGTCAGCGGCCAGTTCCATCAAGTCGCCGTCGAGTTGGCGCAGCGCGAACAGTTGCTCGGCTCCTTCCACGGCGGACGCGGAGGGAGCTTCGATGGTGTCGAGGACGTCACCGAGCAGTGCGAGGAAGTCGTCGTCGGAGTCGAGGGGATGAAGAGGCATATCAGTGTCCTATGTCGGCGCAACGTCGATGAAGGCGACCAGCTCGGGCGCCAGTCGGAGTTGCTTCAGGCATCGGATCCGCTGCGGACCGAGCGAGCCGATCGGCCGATCGAGCAGTTCCGCGATCTCGGCGTAGCTCAACGGCGGCGAGACCGTCAGCAGTCGCAACAGTCGCTGACAGGCGTTCGACAAACGGCGAAATGCCCTCGCTACGGCGACGCGCAACTCGTCGTCGAGCAGCGCCTCGTCGAGCTCGAAGAGGGACCCCACTTCGGGAAGGTCGGCGACGGGCACGAGCTTGGCGCGCTTGCGCAAGTACTGCAGCGCCTGGTTGCGGGCGGTGGTCATGAGCCACGCTGGAAGGGCCGCCGGTTGCTGGATCGTGTCGAGTCGCTCGACCAGCTTGATGTACGTCTCGTGGTACAGCTCCTCGCGCACGTCGGCCGCGACATCGAATGCTGCGAGGCCGCGATAGACAGCGTTGGAGGTGCCCCGCACGAGCGCTTCCCACGCCGCCGCCTCGCCGAGGCGGGCCCGCTCCACCAGGTTGCCGAGCTCAGTCGGCGTGAGCGTGGCACCTGGCATGGTGCGAAGCATAGAACCCGCACGTAGATCGCTGTCACGCCTCAATGAGCCACCAACGAGCCCGCTGATACACCCGCCATTGCGCGTATCATCGACCCGGACCGTGATCTCCTTTGTTGAGATCCGTTCGATCCAAAAGGGGGCCATGCACGATGGCTAGCTATCAGACCTACAGCTCGAAGGCCAACGCGAAGCGGGCCCGTCAGCTCACCGCCACACAGTCGCCGTATCACATTCAGATCCGCTTTCTCGGTGGTCTCAATGCGGCGCAGAAGGCGGCGTTCAAGAAAGCCGCCGACCGATGGACAGGCGTGATCGTCGGAGACCTGCCGAGCGTGAAGGTTGGCGCCGACATCATCGACGACCTCCTGATCGAAGCGCAGGGCGTGGCGATCGACGGACCCGGCAAGATCCTCGGGCAGGCCGGCCCGACTGCGTTGCGTCCTGCAAGTGCGGGCAAGGCGGCCTACTTGCCGGCCAAGGGGATCATGTCGTTCGACACCGCCGACCTCCTGGCGATGCAAGGCGACGGCACCCTCGTCGACGTCATCACTCACGAGATGGGTCACGTGATCGGGATCGGAACCGTGTGGGACTACAAGAAGCTCCTCAAGGGTCAAGGGGGCCCGAACCCGACCTTCGCCGGCAAGGGAGCGATGGCCGAGTTCAAGGTGCTGCGAGGCAAGGCCGGCGCGGCACCGCGGGTCCCGGTCGAGGCAACAGGCGGTCCGGGCACACGCGACAGCCATTGGCGCGAGACGGTGTTTCGCAACGAGCTCATGTCGGGGTTCATCGCCGCACCAGGGAATCCGCTCAGCCGGATGACTGTTGCCAGCCTCGCCGACCTCGGCTACGAAGTCGACCTCGATGCCGCAGAACCGTACGTCCTTCCCAACCTGATGGACCTGGCCGAGGCTGGGGCACTCGTTGTTCACGAGGCGCCGATCGATCATGGAGTGGTCCTGCCCAACATCCCCATGGTCCTGCCGAGCGACAGCCTTCAGTAGCCTGGCCAGCAGCATCTCATCGAGATGCGGAGGCAATCACATGGTTCGATCGGCCAAGCGAGACTTTGCTGCGAAGGACGCGCAGACGACAGGCGTCCTGCGCCCCGCGGCAGAAGTGCTCGCGGCCGACTCCCTCGTCCCAGCGGCCAACTTTGTGCAGCCGCCACCCGATCAGTTCAGTCACGTGCTGACCCGCGACGAGCCCTACCGCTTCGGAACCGATCTGGCTGCATCCCCCGACGGTGAGCTGCAACGTGGCACACCGGTGCTGGTGATCGTCAACGACGGTCACCATGCCCGCGTGATCGACGAACGCGGGCTGTACGTCCAGGTCCGTAGCGAGAGCCTTCGCTCCCGCAGACGAGGCGCTACGTCGTAAAGGTGCTCGACAGAACTGCGGTCGTGCCGTTCGTGTACGTGACGAGCGCTGCGATCCGGTGTGTGCCGGCGGTCAGCGTGCCAGTGTTGAACAGGACCGCCTGACCATTGCTGGCCGTCCCGTTGAAGTCGAACTGAGCGGCGGAGTCGGACGAGCGCGGCAAGACCGTGATCTTGTCGAGCCAGAACGCCACCGACTTCACCGAGGTCGTCGGTGTGACGAAGATGGCGACCGACCCGGTGAGCGTGCGCCCATTGAGGTCGACCGGGCTGCTGCGAGTCGCGCTCGTGCTGACCTGGAGCTTCTGTGTCACTGCCGGTGCAGGGTTGTTGACGGTGAACGAAACGGTCCGACGCTCGAGTGCGCCGTTCAGCCGCAGCAACTCGACCGTCAGCTTGTGTGTGCCGTTGAGCAGGAGCCGCGTATCGAACAGGTTGGCCGTGCCGTTCGTCGACGTCCCGTTGAGGTCGTATGGGCTGAGCAGCTGCACCCAATACGGGAGGCTGCTTCTGTTGGGATCGTCGATGTAGAACCCGACGATCGCAACGCGACTGCTGCCCGCCGCCGGCGTCGCGAACGCTGCGATGTTGCCCGAGACGGTCGCACCGGCAAGATCGATGGCGGCCGTTCGGTTCGCATTCGTACTGACCGACACACCGATCTGCGTCACGGTCAACGTCGTGGTCGACGTGGCCGACCAGTTGCCCAGGCCGTCGATCGCTCGCACGCCAACCGTGTAGGTGCCGGGCGACAAGTTGGCACCGAAGATCGCCGACGCGGAACCAGCAACAACGGCTGCCGTGGTGGCCGAGCCGAGGCCGGGATCCGCGCCAACGAAGTATTCGACACGCGAGACCGCCGCGCCGTCGGCAACCGTTGCCGTGAGCTTCGTCGTGCTGCCCACCACGATCGACGCGGGTGTCAGCTTGAACGCGGTCACGACCGGCCCGGTGGTATCGAGGGTCAGCACCGCGCGCAACGACGTGCTGGGAAACAACGTCGATGGCGTGCCCTGGAACTGCGCCGAGACCGTGTACATGCCGTCCGGCAACGCCCCCGTCGGCAGGACCGCTCGCCCCTGTGGATCGGTGGTTGCCGCGATCTGCTTGCTGACCGGACCGGTGACCGAGAAGATCACGGTCTGCTGCGGCAGCGGGATGTTGGGCGCGGTCCGCGCCAGCAGGGCGCTGATCGTCTTGGATGTGCCCGCCGAAATCGTCAACGCCGTCGGGACCTTGGTGAGGCTGAATGGACGTGAGCTCGACGAGCTGCTGTGCGTTGCATCACCGCCGTACGAAGCCGAGAGGGTGTAATCGCCGACTGCGTCTTGGAGCGGCAACGTCGCGGTTGCTCGACCAGCGTTGTCGGTTGTCGCCGTGATCGACACGCTGCCGAGGGAGAACGCGATGGCACTTCCCGCAGGAGCCAGGCTGACGGTCGCGGCCACGTCGAGGCCGGTTCCGATCACACCACTTTCGGCGGTGGGCTCGAGGACGGTGGTGGTCGTGATCGTCGGCGGCGGAACCGGTGCACCGACCGGCACGCCGGGTGTGTAGCCATCGCCCAGGTTGTTGTCGAGACCGACCAGGCCGACGCCATTGACGGCCTGCACGATGTAGCGCACGTCAGCAGCTGACTGCCCGTTCGGCAACGCGAACGTTCCGGTCCACAGCGTGGAATCGACGGGGTCCTGCACGAGATCGGTCGACTGCCATGCGCCGTGCAGCGGACCGTTCTCGGCGGTGTACGTGACCCACGCCTTCTGGATTCCTGCGGAGGGGTCGCCGGTGACATGGGCACGGACCGTCACCTGGTCCGGAGGCAGGGTGTCGGTGACCCCCGAGATCGACGGCGGTGCCGCAAGCGCCGGGGTGTTGGTGCCATAGGTCGTGGTGTTGCCGCTGTAGTAGAGCTGCATGCCGAGTTGCGAATACTGACGCTCGGTGTCGGTCGTCGTGCTCGCCACATCCAACCGGTACTGCGCGGGCGTCGTGATCAACCTGGTACGCCCATCCGTGCCATTCCCGCCGAGCGCGCCGAAGTAGTTGACGGCGGCCAGCTTCTGGGGGAAGAACACCGGTGACACGAAGTTGGAGTGGGTGCCGTTCTGCTCGATCGTCGGTGCCCCAGTCAGCGGGATGACACCGGGCGTGTCGGTGTACGTGCCACTGACGAAACCCACGCCGCGCAGCACCTCGCCGGTGCTGCTGGTCACATCGTCGATCTGCTTCGGCAACGCCGGCAGGGCCGGCCCGGACTGCACCCCGTCGCGACCGGTCAGCCAACGGAACGACGCAGCCGGGACCACCGGGTTGCCGTTGGTATCGAGCACCGGCTTCGAAGGTGGTGTCGTGAGTGTCGGGGCCAGGTTCAACGGTGCGGTCTTCAGGCCGAGCACTCCGCCGGGCGTAGTGGCAGCAACCGGCGTCGGCGCGATTCCCGCGCCGTCAACGGGGTTCGGGATGCGGCCCGCTGGCAGGTTGACCCCTGTCATGGGCAGTCCGTAGAGCGTCGATTCGATCAGTGCCTTCTGGTCGATGCCGCTGAGGGTGCCGACACCGGCGAGGTAGTCCTGCTTGGCGTTGACCAGTGCCTGTCCGAGTGGCACGGCGCCGGTGCCGTGGCGCAACTGCGTGGCAAGCAGGCTGTAGAGCTTGGCGCTGTAGGCGAGGAAGTCGGTGTCGGCGTACTGGTACCCGGTGCCGGCGATCAGCGTGGCTCGCTGCCTTGCCATTGCCTCCGGCCAGTCGAGCCCTTGCGTCAGCCCCGGCACACCGTCGGCGTCGAGGAGGTTGTACCCGGCGTGGCAGCCGGCACTGATCACCAACGAGTTGGTCAGCAGATTGGGACGGGCGTCGAGATCCGTCGTGGCCAAGCTGGTCTGGTAGTCGGCGGCGAGCGTGTCGTTGGCGCTGAAGTGACCCGCCAGGAACACGAGGTCATGATGCGACCCGAGCAGCGCGTTGGAGAGATCGGCGGCGGTCCACGAACGGTCGCGGCTCGGTGTTCCGAGCGTCGTGGTGGTGGTCGGCACGCCTTGGTTGGTGATCAGCGTGTCGGCGCGACCGGTGGTGCCCAAGCCCGCAGCGAAGTCACGCTGCACGGAATCGGCGGCACTCGTGAGGAAGTCATAACCGGTGACGAGCGACGAGGTCGCCGTCGGCAACGTGCCGCCGTTCAAGCCGATGTACGCGCTGACCATCCCGACGATCTCGTCAGCGGTTTCCACCAGCCGTCCAACCGCGAGGTCCGGAACGGGCAGGACCGCACCCTTCAGGTCCAGGTCGGAGACAGCGCCGTAGGCGTCCTGCCCCAGCACGTAGTTGCGCCGCAAGCTGGCCTGCGAGGCGCTGGTGTCGAGCGCCGGCGGCACGAAGTCGGATTCGGGCCCGAGGCCTGCCGAATCGGCGTACCGGAAGAAGGGGACAACGGAGTCGCCACCGGCGATCACGACGTACTTCAGCGTGTTGTTTCCGTCGCGATAGGTGTTGACCACGCCGCGAATCGCCTCGGCGACGAGGTTCTTCGCATACGGACACGCCTTGTTCGCGTCGGCCTGGGCGTTCAACGCATTGATCCGTGGGCTGGTGGCGACGTCGACGACCACACCCCCCGTGCGACCGGCCAACTGATCGAGCGACGGCCGAAGACCAGGGATCTGTGTCAGGCGCGAGCTGTCCGTGAGGATGACGGTCTGGGCGCCGCCCGGTGTGCCGGTGACGGTCTGAGTCGAGGTGAACGAGTCGAGCACGACGTTCGAGCACGGCCCTCCTCTTGTCGACAGTCCGAGATGGAACGGTGTCGCCGAGAACGCGCCGTTTCGACCCTGCACTCGCACGTAGAAGTCGCCGGTGTTGTTCCAGGTCGCGGTGCGGATGG
>JANPOJ010000208.1:0-5472 GCA_031427935.1 Ilumatobacteraceae bacterium
GGTCGACCCAGCGTTCGCTGCCGCCGGGGCGCCCCGCCGTGCCTACATGAACGCTGCATTGCACAGCCTCGACCAGTCGATGGACGCCGCGTTGGTGTACCGCCACGGCGACCCGGCCGACATCGTTCCGCAGTTCGCCGCTGAGATCGATGCGGTATCCGTGTTCGTGACCCGCGACTACGGTCCGTATGGGCGGCGACGCGATGCCGTCGTGGCCGAGCGCCTCCGCACCGACGACCGCACCCTGGTCGGACGGGGATCGCCGTACGTCGTGGCGCCGGGGACGATCCTGAAGGACGATGGCAACCCGTACGCGATCTTCACCCCCTTCTCGAGGCGATGGCGAACACATGCCGTCGCGGCTCCGCTCGAGGTTCCCGACGTGCAGTGGCTCGGCGCGCCGACGGTCGTTTGCGACGGTCCGCCATCGCCGGTCGATCCCGGCTGCGAACTGCCCGCGATCGGCGAGACCGCGGCCGCGGCACGTTGGTCGTCGTTCGCCGACGGCTCGCTCGACACGTATCACGAGGTGCGCGACCTCCCGGCGATCGCCGGGACCAGTCAGATGTCTGCCGACGTCCGTTGGGGCGTCGTGCACCCGCGACAGTTGCTCGCCGACCTCGCCCCGGGGGCGGCGCACGACACGTTCACCTCGGAGCTGGCATGGCGCGACTTCTACGCCGATGTGCTGCATCGCCGCCCTGACTCAGCGTGGGCGAACCTCGACGTGCGGATGAATGCCATGCAGATCGACTCCGATGCGGCTGCCCGGCAACGGTTCGCCGCATGGTCGAAGGGTCGCACCGGGTTCCCCATCGTCGACGCCGGCATGCGACAACTGCTGGCCACGGGATGGATGCACAATCGGGTCAGGATGATCGTTGCCAGCTTCCTGGTGAAGGACCTGCATCTGCCGTGGCAGTGGGGTGCGCGCCACTTCATGAACCACTTGATCGATGGCGATCTGGCGTCGAACAGCCACGGCTGGCAGTGGGCCGCCGGCACGGGGACCGATGCGGCGCCGTACTTCCGGGTGTTCAACCCGGCAGCGCAGGCCGAGCGGTACGACCGCGATGGGCTCTACACCAGGCGCTGGATACCTGAGATCGGCACGTCGGAGTACCCGCCGCCGATCGTCGATCACGCCGTCGAGCGCGTCGAAGCGTTGCGCCGATACGGACTCGTCGCGGGTAGCACTCGCTAACCTGGAGTGCCAGATGCTCGACGAACGCAAGACCTCCATCCTCCGAGCCGTCGTCCAGGAGTACATCACCACGGCGCAGCCCGTGGGGTCGACGCACATCGCCGATCTGCCCAGTGTGCGGGTCAGCTCGGCGACGGTGCGCAACGAGATGGCGGTGCTCGAGCAGGAGGGCTATCTGGCGCAGCCGCACACGTCGGCCGGGCGGGTGCCGACCGACAAGGGCTACCGGTTCTTCGTCGACCACATCACCACGCCGGGCCGTCTCGATTCGGCTGCGACCCAACGCGTCGGCACCTTCTTCGACACAGCCCACGGTCGCCTCGAAGAGCTGCTGCACCAAACCACCAACCTGCTCGCCCAAGTCACGCATCATGCTGCGGTGGTGGTGGGCCCGCGTGCCGAACTGGCAACGGTGCGTTCCGTGCAGATCGTCGGACTGTCTGCCCGCCATGCCCTGGTCGTCGCCGTCTTCAGCAACGGCACGATCGACAGCCAGACGATCGACCTCGATGCCGACACGTCCGATCTCCGCATCTCGGCGGCGTCGGCGCACCTGCAGGCGGGGATGGTCGGTCATTCGATCGACAAAGCCGACGAGACCCGGTCGTCGGGCGACACCGCGGTCGACGCGATGTGCGCCACCGCTCTCGCTGCGTTGCGCCTGGGTGGCAACGAGGAGTCGGTGTTCGTCGGCGGTGCGTCGTCGATGGCGCAGGCCTTCGATGCCGTCGACACGGTGCGCAGCGTGTTGCGCACACTCGAGCAGCAGTACGTCGTGGTCTCGCTGGTGCGCGACATCCTCGATCGCGGCCTCACCGTGGCAATCGGTGCCGAGCACGGCGTCGAGCCCTTGGCGGTGTGCTCGGTCGTGGTTGCGCCAGTGATGGTCGACGGCGATCAGGTCGGCACCATCGGGATCCTCGGGCCGACGCGAATGGATTATCCGCAGGCTTTGGCCACGGTCGAGGTGGTCAGTGACCGTCTCGCCAAGCGACTGGGAGAGGGTGCCGCATAGTGGCCGACTACTACGAGTTGCTGGGCGTCTCGCGCTCCGCAGGCGCCGACGAGATCAAGAAGGCCTATCGCCAGAGGGCGCGTGAGTTGCACCCCGACGCCAACCCGGGCGACCCTGCGGCCGAGGAGCGGTTCAAGCAGGTTGCCCAGGCGTACGAAGTGCTCAGCGATGCCGACACCCGGGCGCGCTACGACCGGTTCGGCGAAGCGGGCGTAGGGTCGGCTGCCGGTGGCCCCAACGTGGGTGACATGTTCGGCGGCGGTGGCTTCGGCGATCTGTTCGAGGCGTTCTTCGGTGGCAGCGGAGGCAACCCCTTCGGTGGTGGCCGTGGTGGGCCGGCCGGTCCGCCGCGTGGCCAGGATCTCGAGGTCGTCGCCGACATCGAGTTCGCTCAGGCGGTCTTCGGTGCGACGGTCTCGGTCGGGGTGCGCACTGCGTTGCGCTGCGACGACTGTGGCGGTTCAGGCGCTGGATCGGGTACGCAGCCGGTCACGTGTTCGGAGTGCAACGGCCGCGGCCAGGTCCAGCGCGTGCGCCAGAGCATGCTCGGCCAGATGGTGACCTCCAGCGCCTGCCCGAAGTGTGGCGGGCTCGGGCAGGTCATCGTCACACCGTGCCCCACGTGCAGCGGCGAGGGGCGGGTGATCACCGAGAAGACCTTTCAGGTCGACGTGCCCGCTGGTGTCGACACCGGCTCGACGTTGCGGCTCACCGGTCGCGGTGCTGCGGGCCCGCGCGGCGGGAGCTCGGGTGACTTGTACGTGCACATCCGCGTCGCGCCGCACGAAACGTTCACCCGTGATGGTGACGATCTCGTCGCCGAACTGCCGATCTCGATCGCCCAGGCAGCGCTGGGAACCAAGGTCCTGCTCCCGACGCTCGACGGCGAGGAAGAGATCTCGGTGCCGGTCGGCACGCAACCGGGCAAGGAGTTCGTGTTCCGTCAGCGTGGCGTGCACCGCCTGCACGGTCGCGGTCGGGGCGATCTGCGGGTGCGTGTCAACGTGCAGGTGCCGACGAAGTTGACGGAGTTCGAAACCGAGCTGTTGACGAAGTTCGCCGAGTCGCGTGGCGAGTCCGTGGGGAACACCGAGCACGGCTTGTTCTCGCGCATCAAATCCGCGTTCTCGTGAACCCACTGCTGCGTGGGTCGGCTGCGCACGTTTTCGTCGAGTCGCTCGCTGCGCCGGTGCTCCGTGACGACGACGAGCATCACCTGCGCCGCGTGCTGCGGATTCGCGAGGGCGATTCGATCACCGTCAGCGATGGTGCCGGGGGATGGTTGGTGGCCAATCTGCTGGCCGATGGACTCAGCGTTGCCTCGTCGGCGATGTTCCAAGCGGCGCCGCCGAGCACAGCAGTGTTCAGTGCGATTCCGAAGGGTGACCGGCCGGAATGGATCGTGCAGAAGCTGACCGAAGTCGGCGTGACCTCGATCGGCTTCATCCACTGCGCGCGCAGTGTGGTGCAGTGGGACGAGTCGCGTCGACCACGGCAATTGGAACGGCTTCGCCGGGTCGCTCGTGAGGCCGCCATGCAGTCCCGACGGTTGTGGCTGCCGCAGGTTCGCGACGTGCTGCCATTCGACGAAGCGATCAAGTCGATCAGTTGTGCGATCGCCGATCCCGACGGCGAGGCGCTGACCGCCGACGTCGACACCGTGCTGGTGGGTCCCGAGGGTGGGTTCACTGAGGGTGAACTCGGTGCGGTCACCCGTCGAGTGGCACTTTCCGGGAACGTGCTGAGAGTGGAAACGGCGGCGCTCACTGCGGCTATCTTGCTGACTCAGCGTCACGAACGTACCTAATTTGCCACGGAGAGTTGTATTTTCTCAACAAATCTGGCAGAGTTGCCGATGTAGTTGCGGCTAGGCGGGAAATAGCGGAAGAGAGCGGGGCCAATGCGCGAGTTCGATGAAGATGATGTTTCGGCATCTCCTTACAGCAGGAAGGTAGGCGAACGCCTGCGGGTCATCCGCAGGCAGAAACGTCTGTCCCTCCAAGAGGTCGAAGCGACCTCGAGTGAGGAGTTCAAGGCATCGGTGTTGGGTGCGTACGAGCGCGGCGAGCGGGCCATCTCGGTGCCCCGCCTCGAGCGCCTGGCGAAGTTCTACAACGTGCCGGTCGACCAGTTGTTGCCGCGCGAAGACATCACGGCTCCGGTCGAGGGTGACACTGCCGGCAAGAAGCTGGCCGTCGACCTGTTGAAGTTGAGCCAGCTGCGCGGGCAACCGTTCGAGATGCTGGTGCGCTTCTTGAAGATGATCCAGGTGCAACGCCAGGACTTCAACGGCAAGGTCATCACGGTTCGTGGCGACGACACTCGAGCGATCTCGGCGATGCTCGACGTGCCGGTCGACCAGGTGGGTCAGCGCCTCGATGCGCTCGACCTGCTGTACCGTCCGATGTAGTGACTCTTCCGCCTTCTCGGCCGTTCGGCGTCTACATCCACATCCCGTTCTGCAGGCACCGATGTGACTACTGCGCGTTTGCGACCTGGACGGATCGCGACCACGTCATCGACGACTACCTCGACGCCTTGCGTCGCGACATCTCGCGTGCAGCGCTTGCTCCGGTCAGCAGTGTGTTCGTCGGCGGCGGTACCCCGACGCGTGTGCCTGCCGAAGACCTCGCGTCGGTGTTGGCCGCCGTTCCGCTGGCGCCGGGCGCCGAGGTCACGGTCGAATGCAATCCCGACGACGTGACCGTCGAGATGATGCAGATCTACGCTGCGGCCGGCGTGAACCGGGTCAGCCTCGGCGTGCAATCAATGGTGCCGTCGGTGCTCGCCTCGCTCGGGCGGACCCACGTGCCGGCCAACGTCGAGCGCGCCGTCGAGGCCGTGCGGGCGGCAGGCCTTCCCACGTTCAACCTCGACATCATTTACGGCGGCGCAGGCGAGAGCCTCGGCGACTGGCGGGCGACGCTGCGGGGAGTGCTCGCCCTCGACCCACCCCACGTGTCGGCGTACGCACTGACCATCGAGGCCGGCACGCCGCTGGCCGAGGACCCGTCGCGCCATCCCGACGACGACGACCTCGCCGACAAGTACGAGTTGGCCGACGACCTGCTGACTGCGGCTGGGTTGGAGAACTACGAGGTCAGCAACTGGGCCAGAGATGGCCACGAATGTCTTCACAACGTCTTGTACTGGCAGCAGGGCAACTACCTCGGCTTCGGCTCGGCTGCCCATTCGCATCGCGATGGTCATCGCTGGTGGAACGTGCGCACACCGGAGCGGTACGTTGCGGCCG
>JANPOJ010000209.1:0-2150 GCA_031427935.1 Ilumatobacteraceae bacterium
GTGCCGAGCGAAGCCATGACCTCGCCCAGCGTTGCGTAGACACCAACGGCATCGATCAGTCCCGGCATGAGGTTGACCTCCGGGTCGGCGGCTTCGGCCACGCCGCGGCGCAGCGCGGCGTCGACCGCGGCTTGATCGCGGGTGTGGCGAACTTGCTCGAGCCGCTTCAGCTGCCGGGTCTCGTCCTCGTTCGTGATCTGCAGCAACGGGATCTGCGATTCCTCGCTGCCCTCGGTGAAGCCGTTGACACCGACGATGATGCGGCGACCGGTGTTGAACCGTCGCTCGAGGTCGTAGGCGCTGTCGGCGATCTTGCCCTGGAACCAGTTGTCCTCGATGCCCTTGATCGCCCCTTCGAGCATCGAGCCGTTGCCGAGTTCGTCGAGATAGGCGAACAGTTCCTCTGCCTGCCGTTCGACTTCGTCGGTGAGATGTTCGACGTACCACGAACCACCGAGCGGGTCGGCAACGTGGGCGACGTTGGTCTCTTGGGCGATGACCTGTTGGGTGCGCAGGGCGATCCGAGCGGTCTTCTCCGTCGGCAACGCCATGGCCTCATCCATCGAGTTCGTGTGCAGCGATTGCGTGCCGCCCAGCACCCCGGCCAACGCCTCGATCGCTGTGCGCACGATGTTGACCTCGGGCTGCTGCGCTGTCAGTGATACGCCCGCGGTCTGGGTGTGGAAGCGCAGTTGCATCGAACGCTCGAGCTTGGCGCCGTATCGATCGCGCATCCAGCGCGCCCAGATGCGCCGAGCGGCGCGGTACTTGGCGATCTCTTCGAAGAAGTCGATGTGGGCGTTGAAGAAGAACGACAGCCGCGGCGCGAACGAGTCGACCGGCAGACCGGCCTGCATGGCCAGTTCGACGTAGGCAAACCCGTTGGCGAGCGTGAATGCCAACTCCTCGACCGCCGACGAACCCGCCTCGCGAATGTGGTAGCCGGAGATCGAGATGGAGTGCCACCGTGGCATCTCTGCAGCGGTGAACTCGATGGTGTCTCGTACCAAGCGCATCGACGGCCGTGGCGGGAAGACGAACTCCTTCTGGGCCTGGTACTCCTTCAAGATGTCGTTCTGCAATGTGCCGCCCAGCCGGGACCGGTGGATGCCGGCCTTCTCGGCTTGCGCGACGAACATCGCGAAGATCGCTGCGGCGGGGGAGTTGATGGTCATCGACGTCGTCGTCGTGCCCAGATCGATGCCGGCATACAGGTCCTCCATGTCGGCCAGCGAGTCGACGGCAACACCGCACCGCCCGACCTCGCCCAACGCCATCGGATGGTCGGAGTCGATCCCCAGCAGGGTTGGCATGTCGAACGCCGTCGACAGCCCGTCACCGCCGGACTTGATGATCTCCTTGAACCGCCAGTTCGTGTCGTCGGCGGTGCCGAAGCCGGCGAACATCCGCATCGTCCACAGCTTCGACCGGTACATCGAGGCGTACGGCCCGCGTGTGTACGGATACTGCCCCGGATAATCACCCGACCCATCGTCGGGGCCATAGACCGGATCGAGCGGAATGCCCGACATCGTGGTGTAGTCGGTGTCGCGCACCCGCGACTCGGCAAATGCTTGCTCCCAGAGCTCACGGTTGGTGGGCATCCCGGGAGTTTAATTGGACGTCAAAGGATTGCGGTAGTTCAGCTGAAATCTCCGAAGGCCCGACGCATGCCTTTCAGCACGGTGTAGACCTCGCGTTGCTCTGCCGGCGGGATCGGAACGATCGAAAACACGTGGGCATTGAGCTGGGATGTCGCCTCTTCGGTCAACCGCTTGCCGCGAGATGTGATCTCGGCGAGCACGCTGCGACCGTCGACCGGGTTCGCCGTCCGGTTGACGAAGCCGTCCTGTTCCAGCCGTTGCACCGCGTTGGTCACGCTGGCAGGGTGCACCTGTAGGCGTTCGCCGATCTTGCCGACGGGCAGGTAGCCCTTGCGGCTGAAGCGCAGGAGCATCAGCACCTCATACCGCGCGAACGTGAGCCCGAGTGGTCGCAGTATTGCTTCGACGCGCGCCAGCACGCCCAAGCTGCAATTGCATTCGACGGGTTACCAGTTTGATACACCGCTGACCAATGGCGATATGACCGCCTCCCGCGTGGTGCCCACCTTCAGTCTGGACAGCGGCCTGGTGTTTGAGCGTGACACC
>JANPOJ010000210.1:0-18445 GCA_031427935.1 Ilumatobacteraceae bacterium
GTCCCGCCACGATGTCGTCTCGATCCAGCGTCATGCGCTGGCCAGTTCGACCGCGTCGATAATGACCCCACGAGTTCGCAGTTGGGGCGGTGTTGCCTCAACGGTGTTCGCATTGCCGATCGACCAGCGGTCGACGAACCACGCCGTGGCGAGGCGGGGGCCGTCGGTCAGCCACTTCGGGCGAGGCAGATCCTCGGCTGCCAGTCGAAAATCGACCACGCCGGCGATGAATGCATCGAAACGTTCGTCGCTCGTCGGCGGCGGCGGCGCGACTGCCAACGCGACTCGCTCGGCGCCATGTTCGCGAGCAAGATCGTCAGCCAATTGGATGACAGCCCGATAGGCACCGTCTTCGTTGTTGGCGGCAAGAAATCGAGCCGTGGCGTCAGCGGCCTCGGCCACCGTTGCGCTCTGTGTCGGGAGCGCTGCGAGGCGAAACCCGGCGGCTCGTAAGAGGCGATCGAGGGTGTCGACGTTCACGTCGCGTCTTTCCGACTCGAGGCGGGAGACGTTCGATTGGCGAAAGCCGACTTTGGCGGCGAGCGCGGACTGACTGAGCGGTGTGCTGTGTCGGGCGTGTCGAAGGAGCCGAGCTGCAACGGTCATGATCTACCTCCTCTGGGCATACTATATCCAAATGGATATGTTTCTGCCAATCCATTCCCGATAAGTTTGAACGCCTGCGTGCACAGAATCTGTAGGGAGCGACCTGCGAATTCTGCCGCCAAACTCGACGACACTGCCCGGTACTAGATGTACGATGTGGACAACCGCACCTGCACTGATCGAGCGCTCGCTGACGTTCTACCGCGACACCCTCGGTCTCGCCGCGTTCCCCGGATCCCATCTCGCCGACAGGGTCTATGGCGCCCAGGGCTGGGCGTCGAGCGTGTACGTCGCCGACCCGACGGCACCACCGTCGAACTGCGTTGCTACCCGGCCTGACGGGCTCGAGCACAAGTCCCACGGTTTCCTGAGGAACTGCCAATGCGGCATGGAGGGCAGACCACGATCATTCGTTCCAGTACCTGCTGCACCAGGCAGCAGGCGATTCACACCAGGAGCGACATCATGGACGAAGAACTGCACGATCACGACCGAGGATTGGGTTTCGACCTGTCCATGCTCATTGCGAGACGCCGTCTGCTGACCGCCGCTGCGGCAGCAGCATCGTCGGGCGCTGCGCTCGAGGTGATTCCCGAGGAGACGACTGGTCCCTACCCGGGTGATGGCTCCAATTCAGGCGTCGACGTGCTGTCGAAGACCGGCATCGTCCGCAGCGACATTCGCAGCAGCTTCGGTCCAGCACCACGACGGCGCCGGGCGTGCCACCATCTTCCCGGCCTGCAACTCCGGCCGCTGGCCGCACATCCACTACGAGGTCTACCCATCGCTCGCCGACGCGGCGACAGCGTCGAACAAGCTGGCCACGTCGCAACTCGCGCTGACCAAGGAGGCCAGTGCCGCGGTGTATGCCAGCGACCTGTATCCGCAGAGCACGCAGAACCTGTCGCGGGTCAGCCTGGCGACCGACAACGTGTTCAGCGACGGGGCCGAACTGGAGACGCCGACGATCACGGGCGGCGTTGCCGACGGTTACGCCATCGCCCTCACCGCAGCGATCGCGACATGACATTCGTGGCACACTGGGCCGCGTGAGCTACCAGCATGTGATCGTCGACTGCGACGGACCGTTCGCCACCGTCACCCTCAACCGGCCGGAGAAGCGCAATGCGCTGGCCCTCGATGTGATGCTCGAAGTCACCGAGGCGTTCCGCGCCGTCGGGTCGAGCGACGCGGTCGGCGCGATCCTGGCCGCCAACGGACCGGTGTTCTCGGCGGGCCACAACTTCGCCGACATGGCCGGCGCCGACCTCGATCACATCACCCACCTGTTCGACGTCTGCACCGAGATGATGAACACGATTCAGTCGATCCCGCAGCCCGTCGTCGCCAAGGTGCACGCCTTGGCCACGGCGGCAGGTTGCCAACTGGTGGCATCGTGCGATCTGGCGGTGGCCGCCGAGAGCGCGGCGTTCGCGATCCCCGGCGGCAAGGGCGGGTTGTTCTGCCACACCCCGCTCGTGGCGGTCGCCCGCAACGTCGGTCGCAAGCGGGCCATGGAGATGGCGCTCACCGGCGACGCAATCGATGCCGCCACCGCAGTGTCGTGGGGTCTCATCAACTACGCCGTGCCCGACGATCAACTCGACTCGGCGGTTCATGAACTGCTGACTCGAGCCACGCGTGGCAGCGTCGCCTCGAAGGCGGCCGGCAAGCGCGGTTACTACGCCCAGACCGAGCTCGGCCAGACCGACGCCTACGCGTACGCCGTCGAGTTGATGGCCAGGTCGGCAACCACCCACGACGCGCAGGAGGGCATCGCCGCGTTCTTGGAGAAGCGCAGGGCGACGTTCTCCGATCGTCCCTGACCGACGGTGGAATCATACCCCTAGGGGGTACCATGAAGCCATGGATGAACGCCCCGGTTATTCCGACGACAAGCAGCAGCTGCTTGCTCGGCTGCGCCGCATCGAAGGCCAGGTACGCGGACTCGGTCGGTTGATCGAAGCAGACACGTATTGCATCGACGTGCTGACGAGATGAGCGTCGTCGACGTGGTGGCTGCGGAAGGGTTGACCGCCGACGATGTCGTGCGCATGGCCGCCGCGGCTTCGTTGTCGATCCAGGCCGGCGTCGGGGCCACGGGCACGGTGGACGGTGTCGCGGTGCGTGTCGGCCGTGGCGATGCCGGCCCCATGTCGGCTTCGAAGGCCGAATCCGAAGCAACCGGACGCACGGTCGTGACCGTCAGCCGGGACGATCGATGCGTCGGGCTGATCGTGCTGGCCGACACGGTCAAGCCCGGTAGCGCCGCCGGCGTGGCGTCGCTGCGCTCTCTCGGCCTGCACCCGATCCTGCTGACCGGCGACAATCGCGCCGCCGCCTTGGCCGTCGCCGCACAGGTCGGCATCGACGAGGTCGACGTGATCGCCGAGGTGCTGCCGGCCGACAAGGTGGCGACCATCGCCCGGCTGCAGGACGAGGGTCGAGTGGTGGCCATGGTCGGTGACGGCGTCAACGACGCAGCCGCCCTGGCGCAGGCCGATCTCGGCATTGCCATGGGCACGGGCACCGACGTGGCCATCGAGGCCAGCGACCTCACGCTGATGCGGTCCGACCTCGGTACCGCAGCCGACGCCATCCGGCTCAGCCGGCGCACCCTCGCGGTCATCAAGGGCAACCTCGTCTGGGCGTTCGCCTACGACGTGGCCGCGATCCCGTTGGCGATGTCGTGGCTGCTGTCGCCGATCGTGGCCAGCGCCGCCATGGCCTCGTCGAGCGTGTTCGTCGTCAGTAACAGCCTCCGCTTGCGACGCTTCGCTCCGACGGGTTGAATCGTCCTCTGATGCCGCAACCGCTCCGCGTCCTGTTCATCTGTCTGGGGAACCACTGCCGGTCCCCATCGGCGCACGCTGTGGCCACGCACGTGGCGCGCCAGCGCGGCACCGAACACGTCTCGTTCGACTCGGCGTCGACCGGGCGCGACCACGTCGGCGACCTACCCCACCCGCTGGCGTCACATGAGGGCGGCTTGCGCGGCTACCACGTCAATCACATCGGCCGGCAGATCCATCCCGACGACTTCGGCCGCAGCGACCTGATCATCGCCATGGACCGTGACAACGTGTCGGATCTCGAGCGCCTGCGCGGCGGGGAGGAGTGGCGCCGCGGCTTCTACTCGTCCGTCGAACCGGTGCAGATCCAACTCCTGCGTCGATGGGACCCCTTTGCGATGCCGGGCGATGAGGACCTGACTGACCCATGGGGCCGGCCGCCCAGCGCGTACGCCGAGATGTTCGACGTGTTGGAACGATCGATCCCGCCGTTGATCGAGCACCTGGAATGGTTGGTCAGCGAAAGCGGGTGACGGCGACGGCAGCGGCTCAGGCCACATCGGCCAATGCCCGCAGCTGGTGCACGACGGCCTGGCGGCGGTTGCGCACGGTGCGATCGGTGACCCGCAGCGACGCAGCGGCCTGCTTGACGGTCGAGGTGTTCAGCAGGGCGACCACGATCTCGACATCGGCGGGGCTCATGCCCGCCTGCCGGGCGCTGCCGAGCAGTTCCACGATCGTGATCAACGGTTCGCCCGCCGACTCGTCGGGCTCGATGGCTCGATCGAGATGGGCAGGATCGGTGACGTCTTGGATCAACATGCGCCTCCGGGCCTTGAGAAACGCTCGATACTCGCAATCCCGCAACAGGTTCTTGATCACGTAGCGATCGCGGCGCTCGATCGGGAACGACCGAATCACGGTCCACGCCTCCGAGAGCAGTTCGTCGAGTGCATCGAGTTGCGAGTCGAAGCCCGACGAGTTGCGCTTGGCGCACCTGCTGAGCCCGGGCAGCATTCGTTGCAGCACGACGCGGGCTGCGAGATCGTCGTGATGGGCCAGCGTCACCAGCCGACGCATCGTCTCGTCACTCGACGGGTCCGCGGGCCCAGGCCCGAGGCCGGTGAGCACCAGTAACTCGTCCAGCGAGCTGATGGCCCGCGGCGTCAGCCGCCAGGCCGTGGCACGAACCAGGGCAGAACGTCGGTTGCTGAGCACGTTCCACTCGCGCTGCAGCCTGGTGAGGAGATACCGATGATTGGGGAGGGATGTCATGGCCGCACCATGCGCTCCGTCCATCACCGCAGGTCTCACCGCAACTCTCACTGGGGGCCTCACTGACGGGTTGATCTCGAGTTCTTCTTCCGCATCGGCCGAGTCGGCATGCCTTGTGTGGACGATGACACATGACTGGATCTTCACGTGGGAGGCCGGACCCGATGGGGGCGGTACGGCGGTGGTGGGTTGCGGCACCCACCTCCTCGGTCGCGCAGTGGGTGCTGTCGTGCACTGCGACGATGCTGCGCTGGAGCCGCATCACCTGCTGATCGAGGCATCGGCCGAGGGTGTGATGCTGCGCCAACTAACTGGTCGGGTGCCTGTTCGCGTCGACGGTGAGGCGCTGACCGAATCGACCCGAATCGTCACCGCTGCCCGGCTGGAGATCGGCCACAGCGTGCTCTCGATCAGCCGGGGAGATCTCACAGCTCCTGGTAGCGGGCCAGATCCTGCGCACATCACGGTGACGCCGGCGGGCAGCGTCGTGGTGCGGTGCCCGCGTGCATCGGCGCAGTGGACGCCGGAGGCGCTGCACCCGCCGGCAGCGCTGGTGGATCGGGGGGACTCCAGTGGTGGGGTGCTTCCAGCGCTCCTGGCACTCGCCGGCGCAGGTCTGGTGGCCGCGCTCTTGCACCAGCCGATGTTCTTGATCTTCGGCGCGCTGGGCGCTGTCGTGGCCTTCGGCACCTGGGGTGGGCAGCGGTTCACCATGTTCAACCGCCGGCGCCGCGACCGCCGATCGCGGATGGAAGATCTTGCCCGGTACGAGATCGCCGTTGCCGCGCAGCGTGCCGGGTATGTCACCCACCACGTGGCCAACGACTCGACCGCGGTGTCGGCCAGGCGGGCGATCGAGCGGCGGACCGTCGAGTTGTGGGGCCGGCGAGGCACCCACGACGACGGGTTTGCCGTGTCGGTCGGGTTCGGAAGCGTGCCCTGGGCGCCGGTGGTCGATGAGGCAACGGCTCGGCGCAGGTCGACCGGAGACCTCGGTGAGGTCGCGCTGCTGGCCGACCTCGCCGTCATTGCCGAGATCGGGCCGACCTGTCGCCTGGCCGTCCGTGGCGTCTCCGACCGTGCCCGGTCCACCGCCCGCTCGCTGATCTTGCAGCTCGCGGCGAACTGTGGCCCGGCCGATGTTCGCGTCGTGGTCGTCACTGGCGAGCCGGCGCACTGGCGGTGGCTGGAGCAACTGCCCCACGCCACCACGGCAGCCGGGCTGGTCGCGGTGGTCGTCGAGTCGGACCTGTTGGAGGTCGTCGCCGGGTACGACCTGGCGCCGCACCCGCATCTCGTCGTCGTGACCGACTCGGCGGAGTTGCTGTCGGCCCGAACCAGCCCGTTGCGCCGGGTGGTCGTCGGCGAACGCTCGATGGCGCTGATCGTGCTCGTCGACAGCGACGAGGGCGTGCCCCACGTGTGTACGTCGCTGCTGGACCTGCACGGACCGGTCGGTGCTCGTTGGCATGCGGACGCGGCGCTGGCGTGCCTGCCCGTGGAGGTGCGCTGCGCGGGGATCAGTGAACGCAGCGCGGCACGGTTGGTGCGCTGCCTCAGCGGCTTGATCGACCCCGAGGACCCGCTGGGCGGCGCCGGCGGGATCCCGCGGGATGTGACGCTGCTGTCACTGTTGCCGTCGTGCGAGCCGGCGGCCATCGCCGCGTCGTGGACGGCCGGAGGTGTGGACCCGGTGCCGCGAACGGTGATCGGGATGGCCGGCGACGGCGTGGTCGACATCGATCTCGACCGCGATGGCCCGCATGCGCTGCTCGCCGGTACGACGGGCGCCGGCAAGAGTGAGTTGTTGCGCACGCTGGTCGCCGGTCTCGCCGTGGCGTCGAGCCCTGATCACCTCACGTTCGTGTTGATCGACTACAAGGGCGGCTCGACGTTCGACGCGTGTGCGCAGTTGCCGCACGTGGTCGGTGTCGTGACCGATCTCGACGACCACCTCGCCAACCGCGCCTTGCGCTGCTTGCATGCCGAGCTGCGCCGCCGGGAGCAACTGTTTCGTCTTGTGGGCGCCGCCGACCTGGCGGCATACCGGCGGCTGGCCGTTGGCGAGGTGCTGCCTCGCCTCGTGGTGGTGATCGACGAGTTCGCCGCGCTGGTCAGCGAGCAGCCCGACTTCCTCCACGCGCTGGTAGGGATCGCCCAACGCGGCCGAAGCCTGGGCGTGCACCTGATCCTGGCCACCCAGCGCCCGAGCGGTGTGATCAGCGACGACATCCGAGCCAACACCAATCTCCGGTTGGCGCTGCGTCTGCACGACAGCGCCGACGCGATCGACGTCGTGGGCGATCGTGCCCCGGCGGCGATTCCTCGCGGGTTGGCCGGCCGTGCGGTCATGCGCCTCGGCCCGGAGGAAGTGCTGACCTTCCAGACGGCGCGATGCACGACACCGTTGGCCACGGGTGGGACCGAGCTCGATCGGCTGGTTGCCGCGGTGATCGAGGCGGCGGCGATGGTCGGGGTGCGGCCGCCGGAGACCCCGTGGTTGGAGCCGTTGACCACCCACCTCGCGGTCGACGCGGACAGTGTGAGGCGCGGCATCGTCGGTCTGGTCGACGACCCCGACCATCAGCAGGTCCTGCCGCTGCGGTGGAACCGCGCCGATGGGAACCTACTGCTCGTCGGGGCGGTGGGCAGCGGGGTCACGTCGGCACTCGCGCTGCTGGGGACAGTGGCCGCAACGGACTCGAGCGGAAGCCATCTGTACGTCATCGATGGTCGCGGCGACGATGCGTTCGCCGCGTTCGCGCGCCTGCCGAGCTGTGGAGGCGTCATCCGCCGACACGAGCGCGAGCGGCTGATCCGGGTGATCAACCGGCTGGGCGACGAGGTAGCTCGACGAACGGCTCAGCCGACCGCGCCGCACCAGCCGATCGTGGTGCTGATCGACGGGCTCGATGCTGTGCGCCGCGCTCTCGATGATCTCGAGTCGCTCATGGAGTCGGAGATGCTCGACACGATCATCGCCCTTGGCGCTGCCCACGATGTGGTCGTGGTGTGCAGCGTCGATCGGATCGCGGCGATTCCGTCAACGGTTCTGGCCGGTTGCGCGCAACGATGGGTCTTCCACCTCACGGACCCGCACGATGCGAGCAACGTGGGGATCGCGGCGTGCGATGTGCCGGGGTTGGTACCGGGACGGATCGTGGTCGCGTCGACCGGCCTGGAGGCACAGCTCATGGTCGGCACACTTCCGATGAAGCCCCGCCTCGACCGCCCGGTTCCGAGACCGATCGAGTGCCTCACCGCCCAGGTTTCGGCCGGCGACCTGCCCATCGGACAGTCTCGCGGGGAGGACGCACTGCTGCCGCTCGGTCTGCGATTCGGTGACGGGCAGGTGTGCACCGTCGACGTGCCCGACGGCGAGCATCTGCTGATCGTCGGACCGTCCCGATCCGGTCGGAGCACGGCGCTGCAACGGATGGTGCGGGCCTGGTGTGGCGCCCACCCGGACGGCTGGTGGAGGGTCATCGCGCCGCGCCGGACCGTGCTCGACGAGCAGCACCGCCACCGATCGCTGGGCGAGATCCTCGACGAGATCCCGTCCACCGGTCGGGTGTTGATCGCGATCGATGATGCCGAGATGGTCGACGACGTCGGTGGCGCGCTCGCGGCGCTGGTCGCCTCGCGCCGTCATGGACTGCTGATCGTCGCCGCGGGCAAGCCCGACTCGTTGCGCCAGAGCTACGGCCACTGGACCGCTGTCGTGCGGCGCAGCCGGCTGGGCATCGTGACAAGCGCTGCCAACGATCTGGACGGTGACCTGCTCGGTGTGATGCTGCCTCGCCGCCTGCCGATCCCGCCGCGGCCGGGTCTGGTGTGGCTGGTCGCCGACGGCGACGTCGTGCTGACGCAAGTCGCCATCGATCAACCGATCCCGGTCGATCACATGGCAACGCGGTCCGTTCTCGCACCGAACTGACTCGGTGCGTTCACCCTGGTGACGGGTTGCCGCTTTCAAATCTCGCCCGGCTTTGACAAAATGTACATCGTGACCATCGAGTTCCTTCTCAACGGCAAGGCGGTGGCCGTTCGCGACGACCATCCGCACCTGCTTGCCGCGCTGCGCGAGGAGCTCGATGTCACCTCACCGAAGGATGGGTGCTCGCCCTCTGGGCAGTGCGGCTGTTGCACGGTGCACATCGACGGCAAGGCGATCGTCAGCTGCCAGCAGTCGCTGGCCAAGACCGCCGGCAAGACCGTGACGACGTTGGAAGGTGTCGCGGCGCAGGAGCGTGCCGCGTTCGCCGATGCCTTCGCCGCGTGCGGTGGCCTGCAGTGCGGGTTCTGCATCCCGGGGATCGTGATGCGTGCCAAGGCGCAGATCGACAAGAAGGGCCCCGACCTGCAGCCGAGCGACATGGCCCGCCACCTCGGCGCGCACCTGTGCCGCTGCACGGGCTACGTCAAGATCCTCGAGGCCATCGACGCCGTCGCCAAGGGCAAGCAGTTCGAGCCGGCATTGTCCGCGACCGTCGGTGGCTCCGGTGCGAAGTACGAAGCCGGCGAACTGACCCTGGGCGATCGCGACTACATCGACGACATGCGTGTGCCCGGCATGCTGCACGCGGCGTTGCACCTCACCGATCATGCGCGAGCAGACATCGTGTCGATCGACACCGCTGCCGCGGCTGCCGCGCCCGGCGTGATCGCCGTGTTCACCGCTGCCGACATCGCCGGCGAACTGCGCGTGGGCATCATCCACAAGGACTGGCCGGTGATGATCCCGGTCGGCGGCCGCACGAGCTATGCCGGCGACGTGTTGGCCATCGTTGTCGCCGAGACCCGGCAACTGGCCCGCGACGCAGCGCAGATGGTCGAGGTCGGTTACGAGGTCCTCACACCGATCACGGATCCGGCGGTGGCGTTGGCCGACGGTGCCCCGGTCGCCGTCTGGGGTACCGACACCAACGTGTTGAGCATCAGCGAATACGCCCGTGGCGACGTCGATGCCGGCCTGGCCAGCGCGGCGCACACGGTGCACGAGGTGTTCCAGACACAACGCATCGAGCAGGCCTTCCTCGAGCCGGAGAGCACGCTCGCCGTGCCGACGACGGAGGACGGCGCTCGCCATCTGCAGGTGTACTCCGGCGGCCAGGGCGTGTGGGACGACCGCGACGACATCGCCCGCATGTTGGCGATCGGCAACGACCAGGTCACCGTCACGCTCGTCTCGAACGGTGGTGCGTTCGGCGGCAAGGAAGACATGAGCAACCAGGCTCATGCGTCCCTTGCTGCGTGGCTGCTCGACCGGCCGGTGAAGTGCACCCTGTCGCGCGAGGAGAGCCTGCGGATCCACGCCAAGCGCCACCCCATCCGCCTCGAGTACTGGGCGGGCTGCGACGCCGAAGGTCGTCTGACGGCTGTGCGGGTGCGGGCGATCGGTGACAGCGGCGCGTACGCCAGCGTGGGGATGAAGGTGCTCGAGCGTGCCGCCGGCCACTCCAGCGGCCCGTACCACGTACCCGCCATCGACGTGAGCGCGGTTGCGGTGCGCACCAACAACCCGATCTGCGGTGCATTCCGCGGGTTCGGCGCCAACCAGGCGCAGTTCGCGATGGAGGGCGTGATCGATCGCCTGGCCGAGAAGGTCGGCATCGACGGTTGGCAGATGCGCAAGCGCAACGTGATCCATCCCGGCGAGGTGTGGGGTCCAGGCCAGATCATGGACGAGGGTTGCGGTGGCGCCGAGGTGTGCCTCGACGCGATCAAGCCGCACTACGACTCGGCTCGCGCCGCTGGCAAGGCGATCGGCCTCGGGCTCGGGTTGAAGAACTCCGGCCTCGGCAACGGGTTCCGCGAGCTGTGCCGAGCAGTGGTGCGGTTCCGCGGCGACGGCGTCGTCGAGGTGCGTCACGGCTGGACCGAGATGGGCCAGGGTGTGCATACCGTCGCGCTGCAGGTCGCCGCACAGGAGTTGGGCATCGATCCCAACCGCATCGAGGTGATCGTCGACACCACGCGCGACCTCGGCTTCGGGCAGACCACCGGGTCGCGGGGCACGCTGATGGCCGCGGGTTCCGTTCGCAACGCATGCGTCGCAGCGCTCGCCGGCGGGTGCCAGAACGATGTCGACTACGAAGGCGAGCATCTTGTCGATTGGACGCAAGAACTCGGCGATCCCGACAATCCGAACCCGACGATCCACTCGGCGTTCGGGTATGCGACTCAGCTCGTGATCGTCGATCGCGAGACCGGCAAGGTCGAGCGGGTCGTGGCGATCCACGATGTCGGTAAGGCGGTCAACCCGAACCTGTGCGAGGGCCAGATCGAGGGCAGCGTGCACATGGGTCTCGGCTATGCGTTGACCGAAGACTTCCCCTCCGACCCGGCGACTGGCTTCCCGACCAACATGACGTTGCGGTCGCTCGGGATCCTGCGCGCCAAGGACGTGCCCCAGATCGACGTGGAGTTGGTCGAGGTGCCGCAGCCGAAGTCGCCCTACGGGATCAAGGGCGTCGGCGAGATCGGCCTCGTGCCCACCGCACCCGCGGTGGCCGCCGCGTTGCGCGACTACGACGGCCAGTGGCGTACCTCACTGCCGATGCGCGCCAAGTTCGCTGTCGACGACTAGGGCCGGCGACCGACGAAGGCGATCAGTCGCGATTGCAGGTCGGGCGCCCTCGTCGACCTCGACCTTCGGTCCGTAGTGCCCTGATAGCTCTGGCGCGACAGCGCAAGGGCCTCTGCGGAGCAGAACGACGAGCGCTGCGCGGCAGATCGGTCGCGATGTCAGGGTTCGATGCGTTCGACGGTTTGCACGCGGTCGATCGTTCGGTCGAACGATGCAATGCGTCCGATGCCGGTGCTTTCGGCGCACGCGACGAGGTACGCCTCGGCGAAGTCGAGGCGATCGACCTCGTAGACCTCGATCGCCCGAAAGAGCAATGCCGGATCGACCGTGATGATCGAGCGCATGGCGATCAGCGACCTCATGGCTGTCGCGACTTGATCGCGCGGCGCCTTGTAGAACGACTCAAGCACGTACACGGTCTCGGCAACGACAAGATCGGCCAGATACAGCTCCGGTTCCGATGCAAGGAACGCGGTCGCCCGCTCGGCCATCGCCCGTGGATCGCCTGTGAGGTGTCGGACAAGGACGTTCGTGTCGACGAACGCACTCATCGGCGAGCGTCAGCGCGAGACGCTCGCGTCTTTCGGATCACGTCATCCCAAGCAGCATTGCGGCGGGACGCCGGCACCTTGATCGCCCCGGCAAGCGAGAGGAAGTCGGGTGTACGCGCGAGCACGGCCCGGTTGCCTTCGACACGGAACACGACGTCGTCGCCCTCGCCGATACCAAGTGCGTCACGCACCGCTTTGGGTACGGTCACTTGGCCCTTCGAACTCATCCTTGCAGCGATCTCCATGACCACCCACCTCCTTACTCGCTACCAAAGGTAAGGATAACTCGTCGCAGCAGCTAATGGAGCCAGGCGACGCATATTGCCCTGACGCAGCATCTCGTCGATCCCCTGCATGCCCTCGAACATCCCGGCAACCTCTGCCGCCTCAAGTGTCTCGTCGAGGCCTGTGGCGCGAGCCAGGTCCCACGTGTGGATCAGCACATCGCCGAGGATGAACATCCCGATCGCATCGTCGAGCCGGTGCTCGCCGGCTTGTGGATGGCTGAAGGTGCCGCTGGCTTGCTGCGGATCGTCGAGCAGCGTCTGGATGGCGTCGTTCATGGTCGACCAGGCGCGTGCGGGATCGGTGCTGATCGAAGGGCGGGCAGGCAACTCCACGCCGGCGCCGTCGTGCAGGAACGGTGGGATCCACCCGACGAGGTGCCCGACGATGTCGCGAGCGACCCAGCCGTCGCACGGTGCCGGGTTGCCCCACGCACCAGCCGGCACGGCGTTCGCCCGGCGGGTGAACCCGTCGGCGACTCGCCGGTAGCGGTCGGTGATCTCACTCATCATTGGCTCCAAGGTATGCGGCGGCGAGTCGCTTCGGTGCACGCGCCAACCACGCCTCCACCACGAGCTCATCGAGCAACGCAACATCGACATCGTCGAGGTTCACCAGCACCGCTGGGTACCCATCGAAGTGGGGCGTCGCGAACACCACCGGTGCTTCGGTCGCAAGCAACGCCGCCTTGGCACCCTGGTCGGCTACGTGGATCCCGATCACCGGGCCGGTCGGCCTCGGAGTAGTCAGAACGTATTGCTCAGTCGGTCTGGTCGTCGATCGTTGCCGACGCTGCGGTGTCCTGAACCGATTTGATCCCGTTCTGCGCTGCAGCCTTGGATTCGTACGCCTCGCCGACGGCGATGATCTGGCCGTTGCCCGCCTTCAAACGAAACCTGTACTTGCCAGCGTTGTCTTTGTAGAGCTCGAACTTGCCTGCCATGACACCAACCTCCGAGGGGATGCGCCCGCTGACTGCGACGGTAGCACTGCGGCGACGAGCCTAGGTCCGCACCGAAACTGCTCCTGTGGAGTTGTTCGGGATGTTGATGTCAAGCGGTGGTTGCAAGGAGTTCGGCGAGCTTCTCTGATGGTGTCACCCAATCGGCGCCGGTACGGAGCTGGCGTCCGTTGCCCAGTTCCCTGCCAAGATGGGTTCCGATGGAGCCCAAGCCGCGCTTGATGCCGTCACGCCGGGACCTGCCCGACCATCGCCGCGTATCCAACGACGACCAGCAAGGGACCGAGATGACCTGTATCACCACGCTCGAGGTCGTCGACGTGCGATTCCCGACCTCACGAGGGTTGGACGGGTCGGACGCGATGAACCCCGAACCCGACTATTCCGCGGCGTACATCGTGTTGCGCACGAGTGACCCCGATGTCGTCGGGTACTCGCTTCTGTTCACCACCGGCCGCGGCAACGACGTTGCCTGTGCCGCGGTGCGCGCCCTCGTCCCGTATCTCGTCGGTCGCGATGTCGCCGATCTCGTGGCCGATATCGGAGTGCTGGCGCGTGACCTGACGTGGGATGGCCAGCTGAGATGGCTGGGCCCGGAGAAGGGTGTGATGCACATGGCTATCGGGGCGGTGGTGAACGCGGCGTGGGACCTGCGCTGTCGACTCGATGGCCAGCCCCTGTGGCGTGTGCTCGCAAACCTGAGTCCCGCTGAGATCGTGCGTCAGATCGACTTCACATACATCGACGACGCCATGACCCCGGCCGATGCACTTGCCATTCTCGAGGCTTCCGCGCCTGGTCGCGCGGCTCGGATCGCCACCCTCGAAGCCGACGGTTTGCCGGCCTACACGACATCGGCGGGGTGGATCGGCTACGACGATCCCAAGGTTGATCGATTGGTACGCGAGTCGGTGGCCGACGGCTTCACGATGCTGAAGATGAAGGTCGGCTCCGACGTCGAGTCCGACATCCGCCGCATGCGTGTTGCTCGCCTGGCCGCTGGAAGCGAAGCGCGAATCGCCGTCGACGCCAACCAGCGGTGGGGTGTCGGCCAGGCCATCGAGTGGATGTCGCAGCTCGCCCCGTTTCGTCCGTACTGGATCGAGGAACCGACTTCGCCCGACGACGTGCTCGGCCACCTCGCCATCCGCAACGCGGTGCAGCCCATCAAGGTGGCCACGGGCGAACACGTGCAGAACCGGGTGATCTTCAAGCAGATGTTGCAGGCCCAGGCGATCGATGTCGTGCAGATCGACGCCTGCCGTGTCGGTGGCGTCAACGAGAACCTCGCCATCATCCTGCTCGCCGCCAAGTTCGGCGTGCCGGTGTGCCCGCACGCCGGTGGTGTCGGCCTGTGCGAGATGGTGCAGCACCTGGCGATGTTCGACTTCGTGGCCGTCAGCGGCACCTCCAAAGACCGGTGGATCGAGTTTGTCGATCATCTACACGAGCACTTCGTCGACCCGGCGGTCGTCACCGGCGGTCGTTACCGGGCGCCAACAGGGCCGGGTGGCGGGGCGCGGATGCACGAGTCGTCGATTGCCGAGTTCCGGTTCCCCGATGGCCCGGCATGGACGACATCGGTCTGATGTCCGAACGCATCGACGCCCACCATCACGTCTGGGACCTCGCCGTGCGTGACCAGCCGTGGATGACGGGCGACGGTATGGATCCGCTCCGTCGCAGCTTCGGGATCGACGAGTACATTGCGCAGGCGCGGAAGAACGGCATTGCGGCGAGCGTGGTCGTGCAGACCGTCGCCGACATCTCCGAGACCGAGGAACTGCTCGACCTTGCCGCGGCGACCTCACAGGTGACCGGAGTCGTCGGGTGGGTCGACCTCGCCGCAACCGACGTCGGGGCGCAACTCGACCGATTGCTGGCGAGACCGTCCGGGGCGTGGTTGGTCGGCATCCGCAGCCTGGTGCAATACGAGCCCGACCCGGCGTGGTTGGCGCGCCCTGCTGTGGTGGACGGCCTTCGCGAGGTTGCCGCGCGTGGGCTGGTCAACGAGCTGCTGATCTTGCACCACCAACTCGGGACCGTGGCTGTTGCAGCGAGCGAGGTCGGCGAGAGCCGGTTCGTGCTCGACCACCTCGGCAAGCCGGGTATAGCGACCGCGACGTGGGAGCCGTGGGCTACCGACCTGACCGTCGCGGCACAGTGCGACAACGTGTCGGCGAAGATCTCCGGTCTGGTCACCGAAGCCGACTGGTCGGCTTGGACGGCCGACGATGTACGCCCGTACCTCGATCATGCGCTGTCGGTCTTCGGCCCCGATCGCCTGCTGTTCGGCAGCGACTGGCCGGTGTGCACCCTTGCCGCGTCGTACGAACGCGTCGTGGAACTGGCCGCGACGTTCGTCGGCGCGCTGTCGGCCAACGATCGAGCGGCTGTTATCGGCGGGAAGTCTACCGAGATCTACTCACTGCTACCAACACGCCGGGAGGCACCATGACACGCGACCTCGAGGGCCTCCGATTGCTCGTCACCGGCGGCGCATCAGGCATCGGTCACGCTGTGGCCACAGCGGCGCTGCAGCGAGGCGCCGTGGTTGCCGTGGTCGACCTCGACCCGTCGAACGCTCCGAACGGCGCGATCTGCCATCGCGCCGACATCTCCGACGACGCGTCGGTGGCCGACGCCGTCGCTCACGCTGCCGAGGCGATGGGTGGCATCGACATCGTGGTCAACAACGCCGGCATCGGCGCTCAGGGCACCGTCGAGACCAACCCGATCGACGAGTGGCGGCATGTGTTCGAGGTGAACGTGTTCGGCATGGTGCGAGTCATGCGTGCTGCGCTTCCGCACCTGCGCCGCTCGGCACACGCCGCCGTGGTCAACACCTGCTCGATCGCCGCCACAGCCGGTTTGCCCGACCGCGCCGTGTACAGCGCGAGCAAGGGTGCCGTTCTGTCGTTGACGCTGGCCATGGCCGCAGACCACCTGCACGAAGGCATTCGCGTCAACTGCGTGAACCCGGGCACCGCCGACACGCCGTGGGTGAGCCGGTTGTTGGATCGGGCCGACGACCCTGTTGCTGAACGCGCCGCGCTCGAGGCCCGCCAGCCATCGGGTCGTCTCGTGACGGCCCACGAGGTGGCTGCGGCAATCCTGTACCTCGCCGGCCGCGACGCCGGTGCCACAACGGGTACCTCCCTCGCCGTCGACGGCGGCATGGCCGGCCTGCGCCTTCGGCCCCGCTGAGATCCCGGCGTTCGCGTGAGCCGGTCGCGCAAGGACCAGACCGGTGGCGTCTACACGGCAACATGGGCGTCATCGATCACGAATCCACGGACACGGTCGCCGTTGACTTGGAGGAACTGTGGCGAGCGCACGGCCCGACCGCACTGCGCCTGGCCACGGTGCTCGTCGGTCCCGCCGACGCTCACGACGTGACTGTCTCGGCGTTTCTGCGTGTGACGTCATCGCCGGCTCTGGCAGAGATCGAGGTATTTCGGAGCTATCTGCTGCGCGCCATCCGCAACGAGGCCCAGAGCATGTTCCGCTCTCGCCTCCGTCGCCGGCGTCGGGACCTTGCGGCAGTGCCCGAGCGCGTTGCGAAGGACCCCGCCGGTGATGTCGATCTCCGAGCCGCGATCGTGGGCCTCGGGCTTCGTCAACGCACGGTGCTGTTCCTCGCCTATTGGGAGGACATGACCGAAGCCGTGGTCGCGGAGACGCTCGGGCTGTCGCGAGGAACGGTGCATCGCGATCTCCAACGTGCCCGCGATCGACTTCGAAAGGCCCTCCAATGACATCAACGCTCGACGATTCGATCCGGTCGGCACTCGCTGCAGTCGTCGGCGAGAGCCCCGCGCTCGGTCCGGTCCCGACGAATCACGATGTGCAGATCCGACAGGCCATGGAACCTGCTCGTCATCCACGAGGCCGAATCATGTTGGCTGCGGTGACCCTGTTCGTCGCCTGCGGCTTGGGTGCTCGCGCGGTCGCGTTGCGCGGCGACTCGGGCGACGAGCCGGTGCCACCCCTCGCACCAGCCATCACAACCGATGTGCCGGCAACGCCCGACGGTCTCGGCTACTTGTCCGTTCCCACGATGGAAGGCGGTGCGTTCGTGGTTGACGGGGACGAACCGAGGTTCGGTCTCGCGGTTCACGATCCCGCCACGGCGCTGCCTCAGGACGCGAAGACTGACGTTTCGGTGATCTTCGTCGGTCGCGAGCAGTTCGGGCCCCTGGAGGAACTGGTTGTGGGCGATGAGATCGGTTGGAGACCAACCGGAGCCAGCGCCGACCTCGCTTTCACGGTCACCGGCGTGCACTCGTACGTCCTCGCCGTCGATCCGGCCACCACGGCCACGAATGGGCTGATCGTCGTCACCGACCCGTCCATCCCGAAGACAGGCCAACGGATCGTCATCACAGCTCAACCAGCGACAAGTCCAACCGCCACCGATGGGACGTGAGATCAGCACCCGATCGTCGCGCATCCGATTGGGGGACCTGCACGACGAAATCGGGTCATCACCGCCTACGATCTTGCGTCGTGCGTGCCTCGTCGACCCTCAAGTTGTCCCTTGCCACCGTCGTGTTTCTCGCTGCGTGCGGTGACTCGAAGTCGACCGATACCTCGGTTGCGCTGAAGCCGAAGATCACGATCGGTTCCACGACCGACCCGACCAGTGAGATGATCGCCGAGATCTACGGCCAGGCATTGGAGAAGGCCGAGTTCCGCGTCGCCCGCAAGCGGCCGTTCGCCACATCGGCCGAGCTGATGTCGGCGTTGGCCAGCGGTGAGGTGCAGTTGGCCGGTGTCACGTCGCTGAGCCTGTTCAACCTGGTGCAGGATCCGGCCGCCACCTCGGTGGCGGTACCGACCGACATCACCGGCCAGGCGGGCGCCATCTCCAAGCTGTTGCCGGCCAACTTGAAGATGGGTGTGCCGTCGACAGCCGAGGACAAAGACGTCATCTTCTGCGCCAAGACGTTCACCGACACCAACACGATCACCAAACTGAGCGACCTCGGCGCCAAGCCCGGCATCGCCACCCTGGCCGCCCCTGACGGGTTCGATACCTCCAAGCCGCTCGGCGCCGCGGGATTGAAGGACACCTACCAGATCGAGTTCAAGTCGATCGTGTCGGCAGCGATCGGCAAGACCCTCGAGGCGGTCAACGCCGGCACAGCCGACTGCGGCGTCGGTCGCTCGGGTGACCCGGCGCTGGGGGCGGCCACGTTGACCGTCCTGCCAGACGACAAGAACCTGGTGCCCACCAACGTGATCCTGCCGCTGGTGACGGCCGACGTCGCCACGCCGGATGTGCTGACGGTCGTCGACGCCACCAGCGGTCGACTGACCCCCGACTCGTTCCGGTCTCTGATGTCGCGGCTGACGGTGGACGGAGCCACACCGGAGATCGTCG